>JAAYXC010000089.1 GCA_012516115.1 Bacillota bacterium
CCCCCCGAGAGCCCCTAGCCCCATTTAAAACGCGAAGAAAAAAAGGAGAAAACCTTTCGACCGGGGGAACCGCGCCTTCATCCCCTCCCGCCTTTCACCACATCGGTACTATTATACCTCCTCGTAAATGGAAGTGAAAAGAATCGACGCAACGAAATCCCCCCACCATCACCCATACCCGGCATAGCACGGGGTTTTTTTACATAGACTAAGACATCCGCTGCGACGAAAGGAGGAAGACCGCGTGTGGAGTATCTTCGGCCGCTCGACGCCGGAACGACGCGAAGAAGAACCATGTCGGGTCCATGTAAACAATCCGGCGGCGTCCACGATCTTGGCCGGACATCTCCTCCGCCTTCTCCATCGTCTCTGTGCCTGTGACCGGCCCTTGGCCATCGTCTGCATCGGAACCGACCGGTCCACCGGAGACTGCCTGGGACCTTTAATCGGGAGCAAGCTCGGCCCGATCCTGGGGCCGGAAACCCTGATCCTGGGTACGCTGGACGAACCGGTCCATGCGGTAAACCTGGAGGAAGTTCTGCGCGATCTATACATCCGCCTGACGAACCCGTTTGTCGTCGCCGTGGACGCCTGCCTCGGCCAGAGCGAAAGCGTGGGTTTTATCACACTGAAAGAAGGACCCCTGCAACCCGGGACCGGCGTAAACAAGAACCTGCCGGCGGTGGGAGATCTCCACCTCATCGGGGTGGTCAACGTGGGCGGGTTCATGGAGTATCTGGTCCTCCAGAACACCCGCCTCTCCCTGGTCATGCGGATGGCCGAAGTCATCGCCGCCGCCCTGTGGGAGGGGATCGGTGCTTTCCGTACGCCGGCGGTCACGCTCCCAGCGGTCGAACCGGCCGTGACCCGGTTGTCGTGGAAGGGGGCCGAAGGATGAAGATCACTTTAAAGCGAGTTTCTTCGCCAGCGCAGCCACCCGACGACCGAGTCGACGGGCCTCGGCGAGGGTCCGGGCATCGGGCGCCCCGGTACAGGCCACGCCGTAATGACCGGAGGCCTCCAGAGGATCGCCGACCACGATCATCCCGTTGATCAGCATGGCCTGCAGGATGGAAAGGATGGTGGTTTCTTTCCCCCCGGAAGGGTGGCCGGAAGTGGCAAAAGCCGCCCCGACCTTGTCGGCCATCTCGTCCCGGTATGCCACCAGCCGGTCGAAGACCGCCTTTAGCTCGGCGGCCATGGAGCCATAGTAAACCGGGGAACCGGCGATTATCCCGGCCGAGGTTAAAAAGTCCTGCGGACTGACCTCCCGGGCCGTCCGCAAAAGGGGTACCACGCCCTCCACTTCTTTCACTCCGGCGGCGATCTCCTCGGCTAGACGTTTGGTATTCCCGGTTACCGAATGATAGACAACCAGCACCTGCACTCTGCCTGCCCCCCTGATACGAGACACGGAGGCGCATACTTTTAGCCTCGGCGAATTTAGGGGTCAACTTTGCGTCTTGGGTTTTATCCTGCCGAGGAAAAGAAGAAAGACCTCTTCCGCGGAGGTTAAGGCGTTAAAAACCGGAGGGCTGCACCGGAAAGGCCAAGGCCCTCCGTGACCGTCCGAGAAAGGATTCAGGTCCCTCCAAGTAACCTACGTGCCACGTCCTCTTCCTCGGGGGTAAGCGGACAACACTCGGCCGCCGGGATACCGGTGCCGGCGAGCGGCGCGGGCTTCCGCTTGGTGGTCCGTTCGGCCGGGTTCGGATGGATGCCGTTCCGCACGTAAAGATAGTTGCAACTCAAACAGAGCTGGCAATCGAGCGTAGCCCCGACGAAGGAGAGGGTCGCCGGTATGGTTTCGCGTCCACATCGTTGACAACGCATCCGGTTCCACCTTCTTCTGTTTGGCGTCTCTTTTTCCGAAAAAGCCATCTTCGCGAAGTCTGTATCTTCTTTCATCCTCATTATAGCCCAGAACGCGATGGCACGCAAGGTCGACCCCCTGCTAGGCAGCTGTTTATGGCGCCTTTCGCCGAAGGAACCAAACGACTTCAAAGATCCGGGGTTTCGCCAGAAAATACTCCCACCCCCCATGGGGCGGCACGATGAATTCGAGTTCGACCTGCCCTTCGCCCCCTTCCCAGACCATCTGCTCCGGACGGAGAAGCGTAGCCTGCCGTAGTCGTTCCACCGTTTCCGGTTTGAGATAGGAGGGAGAACCCATCTTTTGCCAAGGGCGTTTGGGGTTGCCGTGCTCATCGTCGAACCGCCAAAGCCGGGCCCGGGGGCTCGGTGGCCGACCGGCCAGTCTTAGACGGACTTTTTCCGGACGGATGGGCGATGGGCGCCCTTGGGAGCTGGTGATTGTAAACCAGGACGGCCAGACCGCGGGGATGGGCGGTGGCCAGACACTCCACCGTCTCCTCACCCCCCGCCGCCCTCACCGGCAGGCGGTCGTCGCTCAATAGATGCAGAAGGCGGAAGGCATGGTAGGAGGGTTTGGGGAGGCCGTGGAGATTGAGGAGGCCGAAACCACCGTGAAAAGGAAGGGAGGGGAAATAGACGCCAGTACGCCTATGGGCCGCCGCCATGCCCCATAGTCCCGGGGCGGCGTCACGCGCCGGCTGGTAATGAAAGATGTTCTCTCCCCCGTCGCCAGCTCCGCGGGCATGAAACTAAGCCCTACCAAGGGGCGCCTCCCGACGGCGAGCAGGAAATCGAAGACGGCGTCCACGTTGAAAAAAGAAAAAAGAATAGGGGTGGTCCCCGTCCCCCGTGAAAACGCTCATGTCATCGTTCAGGAGTCCGTGGAAACGCACCCGTTTAAAACCCAATTCAACACGGCATTTTTCGATGCTGCTCCGCCGATCCTCCCGCAACGCCAACGCGGCGTGCACGCTCCCCACGCACTCCTCCCCGTAATGGGGGAAGGGGATGGAAGGAGCGCCGAGATCGATCGGGAATTCCCGCAACCACGTTCACCTTAACCTTTGAGCGCCCCCGCCAGCGTTCCCTGGAGGATCCAGCGATGACCGATAATATAAAGCAAAACCGTTGGCGCCGCCGCGATGATCGCTGCCGCGGCATATCTCGGCATGCGATCGACACCGTACTGGTTCAGAAACTGGGCCACGCGCAACTGCATGGTGAAGAGATTCTGGTCGCTGATAAAGATCAGGCTCAAGAAATAGTCGCTCCACGAGCCGATGAAGACCAAGAGAACCGCCAGAGCAGTTGCGGGATTGGCCAACGGCAACATGACGCGGAAGAAGGTGGTGGCATGTCCGGCCCCGTCGATTCTGGCCGCCTCCGCCAATTCACCGGGGAGGCTGCGGAAGAACGAGCGGTAGATCATGCTCCAGAAAGGTACGCCGAAAGCACACATGATCAGGAAGAGACCCGGTAGCGTGTTGGAAAGGCCGATCTGTGAGGTAAATCGATAGAGAGGGATCAGGACCATCTGTACGGGTACGAACCAGCCGGCCAAAATCATATAGAACACGATCTCCGTAAACTTGTTCTGGTAACGGGCGAAGATGTAGCCCGCCATGGCCGCCGTCGGCACGGTGCAAGCGACTGCCCCCAGGCAGACGAGGAAGGTGTTGATCAATCCATGAAGGATGTTCACGGCTGCCCAGGCTTCCCGAAAATTGAGCAGGCGTAACTGCTTGGGCAGGCCCCAGGGGTCGTAGGCGTATTCCAACTGGGTCTTGAAGACGAAACAGAAGGGCAAGACAAGCGGCGCAATCACCGCCAAGGCCAGAAGCACGAGGATGGTCGTAATGATGAATTTCTGGGTCTTGTAGTGGCGGATCTCGGCAAAATACGTATTGCGCCTGCCGGCTGCGGTTTCTACCATTCAATTTCGCCTTCCTTTCGCTGCAAGGAGAACTGGGTTACCGTAAAAATCAGAGAGAGAAGGAAGATAATAACACCTATCGCCGAAGCCCGGCCGTACATGGCATTAATAAAACCTTGTTTGTAAAGGATGATGCCTAGAGTGGTCGTAGCGTAACCTGGTCCTCCAAAAGTGAGCAACCACGGCAGATCGAAGAGCTTGAGGCTACCAACCGTGCAAAGGATGGCGCAGATGCGCAAGGGGTAAGAGATCATCGGGATAACGACGTATCTGGCATACTGCCACCTGGTAGCTCCATCCAACAAGGCGGCTTCGTAAATGTCCACGGGAATCTGTTCGATATTGGCCATCTGATAAACAATATAAAAACCAATATAAGTCCACGTCGCAACGGCGAAAACCGTCCAGAAGGCCAGCCTGGAGTCACCGAAAAAGTCGATGTTCGCAAGCCAGGTCCAGTTCCACCGGGCGGCGAGTGAAGAGATAACGCCGTTGCGTGGCGAAAAAATAAACCGGCCCAGCATGGCCACGATGGCCGAGGGGATGATGGAGGCCAGGTAATATATGGCCCGTAGTTTGGAGGTCAGCTTGTTCTTGAAAGCGATGAGGCTAAAGGCGATGAAGAAGGCCAACGGGATCTGAATGACCACGCTCCAAAAGGCCCAAGCAAAAACATGGAGCAGGCCCTGCTGGAATTCTTCGTTGGTGAAGAGTTTGACATAATTCTCCAAACCAATGTACACGGTATCGCCAAGGCCGGAAGCGCGCATCAGGGAGAGACGGAACGTTTCCTCGATGGGATAAAACATGAACAAGCCGAGAAAGAACACGGCGGGGAAGAGAAACAACAGCTGAAAGACGAAACCCCGCCAATCACGCTTTTTCTTCCGCGTCCGGCCATATTCCAGGATGATGCCAGCGTCGGTAGCCATCCGGATCACCTCCGTATTATTAGAGCCGGGTTGATTCTGGCGCGGGACCTGCCCACGGTCCCGGGTAATCTTCTACGCCAGCAAAAGTAAAAAGAAATGCCTCCATCTTGACAAGGATTTGGAACGCCGGCGGGGCGGTAAACCGCACCCCCCGGCAATTGAGCTGGCTGATATTTACTTCTTCTTCACAGGCCCCATCATCTCGGTCACCAGTTCCTCGTATTGCGCGAGGGCTTTGGCCACGTCGGCTTCGGGCATCATGATGTTCTGCAAGGCGTCGTTCAACGGGCTGCTCACCGACGCCGGCAGGTCCTGATCCCACCAGAACTGGACGGCCTTGGCCTTGGCAAAGACGCCGGCGGCCATCTCGGTCAGGCGGGAAGGCGCCTTGACGCCGGGAACGGAGCAGATGCGGCCGGGCTCGGCCGAGCAGGCCTCGACGCTCATGGCGTACTTCATGAAGCGCACCACGGCGTCTTTCTTGCCCGCGGCCACCCGGGTGGCGGCGTAGCCGATATCGGTCATGCCCATGATGTCAGTCTCTTTCCCTTTGCCGCCCGGGAGCACGGGGAAGGCGTAGAAGCCGATGGTCTGATCGGTGAACTCCTTGCTGGAGTATTGGGCGCACATCCACGAACCGGTGACGTGCATGCCCGCCTTGCCCGTGGCCATGAGGACCTGCGCGTCGCCGTAGGCCTCGCCCAGGGGCTTGCTCCCGAAGTAGCCCGCTTTGACCCATTTCTGATAGAGCTGGGCGGCCTTGACGAAGGCTTCGCCGTCAAAACGCGCTTTCCTGGCGGCCGCGTCGGCGAAGGCGTTTATCCCGCCGAAGCGGTCGACCAGATACATGTACATGGCCAGCACCGGCCACTTGTCCTTGGCGCCGCAGGCGAGCGGCTGGATGCCCTTGGCCTTGAGCGCCTCGCAGACTTTCTCGAACTCGTCGATGGTGGTCGGCACCTTGAGGCCGTGGGCTTTGAAGAGGCCCTCGTTGACGAAGACGCCGGCAATGGCGAAGAAGGGCGCCACACCGTAGGTCTTGCCTTTCCAGGTCATTGCCTGGCGCGCCGCCTCGCTGCATTTAATATCCTTCAGTTCCTTGGTCAGATCCAGCAGCCGGCCGGCATCGGCGTAGCTGCCCATGACCGAACCGCCCCAGCTCTGGAAGATATCGGGGAGACCCGAATTGCTGGCCATGCAGACCTTGACCTTGTCCTTGAGGCCGTCGTTGCCCAAAGCAACGTAGTCCAGTTCGATGTCGGGGTTCTTGGCCTTGAAGCCATTGACCAGCGCCTTGGCATAGGCATGGGCCGGATCGTCGTCGGGCAGATCGATGCCCCAGACGGTCAGCTTGACCTTCCCCGCCGCCGAGATGGGCAGAAGCAGACCGGCGGTCAAGGCCACCAAAAGGAAGAAACTGGCTAACAAAGAGATCCTCTTTCTTGTCATTCCAAACCCCCCTTAAATTGTTGAAGACTGGGATCGTTTTCTCTTTATGGGATTCTCTCACCTCCTTCGATCCCCTGGGGATTCTCGTCTGAAACCATGACTTACCAGGAAAGACGTAAACGGAGACGGTCCCCGGGGTTTTGCAGCCTACGGTCCGGGTCGACCCGGATTTCGTTGGTTTCAGGGGAATGGCTCCAATTCAAAAACTTCCCTTCGCCCGTTTCCACCCGGAGGGTGGAGAGGGAGGCCCCCGGAGGAAGGTCCAGAATCAGATGGTCGAAGGATGGCCAGCCTTCCCCGATGGTCTGGACCACAACCAACTGGACGGTGCGGGACCGGTCCTCGTCGCGGACGGAAAGCTTTAGCCATGCCCCGGGAAGAAAGATAGGTAAATCCTTTAACTCCCGGCCGTCGCCGATCCCGGTCGGTAAACGAGGAGCGATACGCAAGACCTTCTCCAATGCGTCATAAACCAGCCCCCCCAGGGCATGGAGATAAAACCAGCTCGCCGGATTGGACATGTACCAGCGGCCCCAACCGGGGACGGTGTTCTCCGGCCCTTCCCAGACAAGGGGGGCGTCCCATGGCGTGCCGGCGCAGTCGTGGATGGCGTAATCGATCCGACGTAGAGTTTCGAGGGCCTCGTCGGCCAGGCCAAAATAGGCCGCCGTACAGGCGAAGTAAACCTCGACATAAAAAGCCCAGGAAAACGAGCGGATCGTGCCATCGGGAGAAACTTCGTTAGCCGGGCAACCGGCCACGGGCTTTACGTTGAGTTCGTAGATACGCCTTAAGGCAGAAAGAATCCGCCCGTTCTCAACACCTGGAGGCAGGCCGAACATCTTTCCGATCCATTCCCCGGCCAATTGGGCCACGGTGCAGTTCTCCGAACGATCGGCATGGGCCCGCACGCCGCCTTCCCAGGCGGCGGCCGTTTTATCCCGCCAGCTGATGAAATAACCCCGGTTTGGATCCCATAACTCCCCTTCGAGCACCTTCCTCACCCGGTCGGCCGTTCCACGGCAATAGCCGGCGAATTCCGCGTCGCCGAAACGCAGGGCGATCCGTTCGGCCAGGCGCAACGCGGCCAAATATAAAGAACTTATATATGAGGAAGCGCCGTAATAAGGAAAATGTTCGTTATCGTAACTGCAGCATCCGGGCCCCCAGAGTTCCGGTACGCCGTCGCCGTTCTGGTCGAGCCGCGCTACAAAACGCATGGCCCGTTTAAGGTGGGGATAGACCCGCCGCAAGAAGTCTTCGTTCCCGGTCCAGGCGGCCAGGCTATAACACTGGATCACGAAGGCCGGAGCCAGGTCGGGCCAGTGGAGCAACGCCCAGCCCGGCGTCCCGTAGTCGCCGCCTTCCAGGTGATCCCACCCTAGATCGTGCCTGATGGCGCCCTCGCGGTCCAAAAGAAGGTCGGGCCGGCCGGTCCGGCAGTTCCAGTGGAGGCCGTAACGCTGGGGATCGTCTTCCTTTATTTGCTGGCGGACCCATTCCCAGAGTTCGGCCTCGGCGAGGGCGGGAAAACACATGGCGAAGATCCCGCCGGAGGCCATCCGCTGGTCGAGGGTCCCGAGACATCCGCGCATGTAGGTGGGGGATTCGTTCATGGTAAACCGGTAGTCCCGGGTGTACCAGGTGTTCGAATAAAGGACGGCCAGATCGTCACAGAGCTTCCGAACGAGCCACCGCGGAAGGTTGGAGGCCAACAGGGCCTCCTGCCACCGCTTCGTCCCGGCCAGAAGTTCGTCTATCGCCCCGAGGACCTTCCGTCCCACTTCCAGGGCGGAGGAGAACCAGTTCTGATAGGCATGACCGTAATCGATGACGGGCAGTCCGGGGGAAAGGAGATGGGGAAAATACCAACTCAGGACGAAATCCAGGGTCTTCTCCTCCCCCGGGGCCAGCCTCACCTTTTGGGCCACCGCGCCGCCGTCGAGTCTGGCGAATTGGAACCCGATGGCGCCGTTGAACTTGGCCGCTTCCTGCCGCAAAGAACCGGTGGAGGCGAATTCCGCCCAGACATCCTTCCCCTCTGTGCCCAAATCCCAACCGGCGCAGACGCTTTGTTCCACGTCTTCGCGTCGCGGACAGAGCAGAGTGTATTCCCCCACCGTTCGCCCGTTGAGTTGCGGCTTGGTGGCGTAGAACCTGACCCCGACGGCGTCGTCTTCTTTTATCGGCGAACAAGCGCGGCAATCGGTATGGTTCACCACCACCCCGG
>JAAYXC010000090.1 GCA_012516115.1 Bacillota bacterium
ATATACATACATTTTTTGAACTACCGAATGAAATTTTATATGTTTGGAGAGTATTGAGAGAACGTTAAGAATTACCGCCTCTTGCCTATGCAGTCATTATGAGTTGATGACTAATTAGTGAAAGTTTGTAATAATGTACACAGTGTGAAGTTGCAACGGAACTTCGGGTTCGACAAGAAACGGCCTTAAATCATCGATCAAGCGATAGGGGGGGGAGAGGAATCCATGCTGGGTAAGAAGTTGTTGGATACCCACATCTTCGCTAATAGGGTACAGGCAACAGGTAGACCTTCGCCTTCGTCGAGGAGATGGTCAAAGACTTCTTAGCCATCCCACATGCCGGCGCATAAGAGGAGGAGGCCGTCTGGCCTCCTCTTTTTCAGGAGCAACCCTTTTCCTCTATACGCCCTCGGGGATATGCTTTTTAGACCACTACACTACCTGAGACTCTAAAAGACAGACCGTTATTTCTCCTCGATATGATGGGCAAAGAGTGGGGCCGTGCCAGAATCTTTGGATGAAACCGAAGACCCTTCGGACCTCAATGGCGATCGCAATGGTGTCACCTCCTGACACCATTGCAAACAAAAGCCATGGAAAACGTCAATGACTATGACGTTTTATAGTAAGTCCGTTACTCCGTTTTCGGCCCCTCCACCCGCGATCAGGCTGAGGATCGAATGCGCCGGGCTTTTCACCGCGGCCGTCTTGCCGTCAACCCGCAGGGTAAAATCGTGCGCCTCGTCCGTACGGTTCAGGACCACTACCACAAGGCCATGATCGGGATTCTCAAAGGCAACCACTTCCAAATGTTCGTCCGTCGAGCGACAATCCACGCGGCGGGCGCCGGGTTTTATGAACTTGCTGAAGTGGCCGATGTAATAAAAGGAGCTCTGGAAGAAAACCGTATCCGTCAGCGGGTTGGCGATGACCGGCGCATCGCAGAGATTACCGGCATGGTTCGGCCCTCCGGTCTGATCCAGCACGAGGTTCCAGTCGATCCATCCGTTGGCCCAGTTGGTCAGATCGCCGACGATCTGATGCCCATACCATTCGCCCCGATCCCACCGGCCCAATTGAACGCCGCCCTCCAGGCAGCCTTCGGTAAACAAAAGATACTTGTCGGGGAAATCCCTATGCGTCCTGGCGACGTTCTCGAAGCACTCGCCGTTGTACCAATGAAAGCCCAGGCCCCAAACGTCCGCGGCCGCCTCCTTGTCGGCCAAAATCGCCTTGGCCCGTTCGTAGAGCCGATCGCGGTTATGGTCCCAGGCGACGATCTTCTTCTCGTGCAAACCGGCGCGCTGTAGGGAAGGCCCGAGATAATCCCGGATGAAATCCCGTTCTTCCTCTGCCGAATAGAGGCAGGACTCCCAGGTTTGGGCGGCCTCTGGCTCGTTCTGAACGGTCAGGCCCCAAATGGGGATGCCCTCGGCTTCGTAGGCCTGGATGAAGCGGACGTAGAAAAGCGCCCACGCGGCTCGATATTCCTCGCGCAACCGGCCGCCGTTGGTCATTCGGTTGTTGGTTTTCATCCAGGCAGGTGGACTCCAAGGCGAGACGACGATCCGAAGCGGCCGTCCGCTGACCAGTAACGCTTCCTTGATAAACGGGATCAGGTATCGTTTATCCCTTTCAATATTGAAGTATTTTAGCTCAACATCACCGGCCACATCATCACATGAATAAGTGCCCAGGGTAAAATCGCAACTGTTCATATGAGTACGACCTAAACTATAACCCAATCCCTGCGTAGGATGAAAATAAGCCGCGATTATTTCTTTTCTC
>JAAYXC010000016.1 GCA_012516115.1 Bacillota bacterium
CCCATAAATCATGTTAATCCTGTCTATTTATCCTTAATACCAAACTAAAATCGGATCCGCGTCGTTCCCAACGAAAAAGGCCGCAACCCCCTGGAGGGCATCCCGCCCAGTTCGCGCGAGATCTCCTGGGCCGCCCGGCGGACGGCCGGAACGAGGACGTTGCGCAGCCGCTCGCCGTCGATACGGGTGTTCGGGCCGGAGATGCTGACCGCGCAGACGACCTGGCCCTCGTAGTTGCGCACCGGCGCGGCCGCGCAGCGGATGGCCGGCTCCATCTCGCCGAAGTCTACGGCGTACCCTTCTTTCCTTATCTGGCGCAACTCTTCCCCTAGACGTTCGGGGTCGGTGATCGTCCTGGCCGTATACCTTTTTAAGATCCGCCCGGCCAGCAGGCGCTGGAGTTCTTCCTCGGGAAGGGCGGCCAGGAGGACCTTGCCCGCCCCGGTGCAATGGGCCGGCCCGCGCGAACCGAGCCGGGCACGCATTTTGATCATGCTTTCCGCCTCTACCTGGTCGATGTAGAACACGTCCAGGCCGTCCAAGATCGCCAGGTTGGCCGTTTCCCCGCACTCCCGTGCCAACTGGCGGAGGAACGGCCGGGCGACGCTTCTGATGTCCAGGGTGGTAAGGCAAGACGTACCGACCTCAAGGGCTTTAAGCCCCAAGAAATACCGGCCGCTGATGGGGTCCTGACGCACGAACCCACGCGCCATCAGGGTGGCCAAGAGACGGTGGACGGTGCTCCGCGTCAGTTCCACCTCGGCGCTGATCTCGCCCAGGGCCATCGGGGCGCCCTCGCGCGCCATGGCCTCGAGGATGGCGAGACTCCGGTCGACCGCCTGGACGATGCGGGCCTTGCGTTCGCGCATTTTCTTACCCTCCTCTCCCGGGACGAAGGCCGAAGACGCATTCTTGTATTCCGTATTACGGAAGTAGATTCCGTTTTTATTTGAGACCATCATACCCATCAGGCCGACCATCGTCAAGCCTCGTTCGTTCCGCATCCCGAAAGATCGGGGCGCGCCGGGCCCGGCTTCCGCCGCTTAACCCGGACCCCCTAGCCGGAGGAACATAGAGCGAATCCCGATCAATAGATCCCCAGATACCGTTCGATCTCCCACGGATGGACCTGGATCCGGTAGGCGTCGTACTCGGCCCGCTTGGCCGCGAGGAAATGTTCCAAGACATGCGCGCCCAAGGCCTCGGCAATGACCGGGTCGGCCTCCAGTTCGGCCAGGGCCTCGAGGAGGCTGCCGGGTAGGCTCCGGATTCCCATCTTCTCCCGCTGGGCCGGCGTCAGGTGATAGATGTTCTCGTGGACCGGCTCCGGCGGGACGAGCTTCCGCTTGATGCCGTCCAGCCCCGCGGCGATGATGGCGGCGAAGGCCAGGTAAGGATTGCAGGATGGATCCGGCGAACGGAACTCGATGCGCGTGCCCTGCTCGCGGGCGGCCGGGACGCGGATGAGGGCGCTCCGGTTCACCGCCGACCAGGAGATGTAGACCGGCGCCTCGTAGCCCGGGACCAACCGTTTGTAGGAGTTGACGAGCGGGTTGGCCACGGCGGTAATCGCCGGCGCGTGGAGGAGCACCCCGGCGATGAACTGCCGGGCGATCTCGCTCAGACCATAGGGCCCGTCGGGATCGTAAAAGACGTTCTTGCCGCCGGCGAAGAGCGAGAGGTGGACGTGCATTCCGGAGCCGTTCACCCCGAAGAGCGGCTTGGGCATGAAGGTGGCGCAAAGCCCATGCTTGGCGGCGATGGCCCGGGTGGCAAGCTTCAAGGTAACCACCCGGTCGGCCGTGGTCAGGCAGTCGCCGTATTTGAAGTCGATCTCTTGCTGCCCGCGCGCCACCTCGTGATGGGAGGCCTCGATCTCGAAGCCCATCTCGGTCAAGGCCAAGACGATCTCCCGGCGGGCGTCCTCGCCCCGGTCCACCGGCGCCAGGTCGAAGTAACCGGCTTCGTCCTGGGTCTTGGTCGTCGGGTTCTCCTCCTCGTCCCTCTGGAAGAGGAAGAACTCGCATTCGGGCCCGGCCATGACCGTATAGCCGAGCTCGGCCGCATCCATCATGGCCCGCTTTAAGACGTAACGCGGGTCGCCGGCGAAGGGCTTGCCGTCGGGCGTGTAGACGTCGCAGATAAGCCTCGCCACCGCCCCGTCCCGCGGCCGCCAGGGGAAGACGGCGAAGGTCGCGTGGTCCGGCCGGAGGTTCATATCCGATTCCTCGATGCGGGTGAAACCTTCGATGGAGGAACCGTCGAACATGATCTCGTTATCCAGGGCCTTGCCGAGCTCCTCCACGGGGATGGCCACGTTCTTCGCGATACCCAGGATGTCCGTGAACTGGAGCCGGACGAAGCTCACCCCGAGTTCCCGCGCGCGGGCCAGGATTTCCTCTTTCGTCGGAATCTTCTTCTCTGCCATCTTCTTGCCACCTTTCAGAGATCGTGTGGTCAGGTTCGTTGGCTTCAGTCTAGCACCGACGACCCGAGGATTCAATTCCCCCGAAGGTAACTTTACGCCTGGTGAAACGCGTTTACGGTATACACTGCCGCCGTGGCCGGCGCGGTTCTAATCCCTCTCTTGTCCCAATAAGGATGGGAAAGAAGTATGAGAGGAGGTGGAAAGATGACCGACGAGGAGCGGGAAAGACAGGCCCAGCCTCTGACGGAGGAGAACGAGGCAGAGGTAAAAGAAGCGGAAGTAAAAGAAGAAGGGTCCGGAAACGAAGAAACACCGTCCTAGGAAAGGTCGCGCGCGGCGGCGGCCTTAGGAGCCGCCGCCCGCAAATGGGTGCCCCTTCAGGCTTTCTTCCTCAATCTGGCCAGGAAGAAACCCTCATAGAGCTTGGATGGTAAAAGCAAGAGCATCCCCTCCCGGCCGTGGCCGGGGATCGGCTCGGGCGCGGCTACTTCCGCCCCGGAAAGCGCCAGGTCTATCCGTTCGAGAAAAAGCCGCCCCCGGTAGTTTTCCAAAGTCCACCGGACGACCCCCTCGTTTTCTTCCCGCAGGAGGGTACAGGTGGCGTAAACCAGGATGCCACCCGGTTTCAAAGCCCGGAAAGCCGCGGCCATGAGTTTTTTTTGTTCTTTGACCAAGTGGGCCACGAGTTCCGGCGACCAGCTCCGCCAGGTGGAGGGGTCTTTCTCCACCACCAACCCCGTCCCGCTGCAAGGCGCGTCCAGCAGCACGGCGTCGAAGGACCCGTCCCACTCTTCCCCCAACCTCTTCCCGTCTCCCAGCCTGACCTCGACGATGCCGGCCCCCTGCCGCTCGAGGTTGAACTTGAGCCGGGCGGCCCGCAGAGGGTTGATCTCGTTGGCCAGGATGTAACCGGTATTACCCATGAGCGCCGCCAGCTGGGTGGTCTTGCTTCCGGGCGCGGCGGCGAGATCCAGGACGCGCCAACCGGGCCGTGGTCGCATGACGAGCGGCGGGAGCATGCTCGAAAGGCTCTGGAGATAGATATGACCCTCCCGGTAGAGCCCGTGCACCTCGAGGTCCCGTTCCCGCGTCTCGGGGAGGATCAGGGCCTCTTCGTACCAGGGGACGCGGTTGAACTTGAACCCGTCGCGGCGGAGCACCTCCATTACCCTGCGGATGTCGGTCTTGATCGTATTGGCCCGCAGGGTCACCGGCCGGCGGGCGCGGAAACCGGCCCGGATGCGGAAGAGATCGTGCGGTTCGTAGCATGCGGCGACGGCCTCGAAGAGCTCGCCAAAGACCTCATCGGAGGACCGCCCCTTTCTCCCCATTTTCTCCACCTCCGGAAGATGGCGATCACCTCGAAGTCTTCGATGATTCCATTATCACGGCTAAAAAACCTTCTCCTTCGCTCCTTGTCCCCTTCTCCCTTGGAATGCTATAATTTTTCTGCCCAGCCCAGCGAGGAGGTTACGTTCTTGGATCCTTCCCGGATCAGAAACTTCTCCATCATCGCCCATATCGACCACGGTAAATCGACCCTGGCCGACCGCCTGCTCGAGGCCACCGGCGCCATTCCGGCCCGGGAGATGACCGAACAGGTCCTCGATTCCATGGACTTGGAGCGCGAGCGGGGGATCACCATCAAGCTCCGGGCGGTGCGGCTGAACTATCATGCCTAGGACGGAAACGACTACGTCTTACACCTCATCGACACCCGGGCCATGTGGACTTCAGCTACGAGGTGAGCCGGAGTCTCGCCGCGTGCGAAGGCGCCCTCCTGGTCGTCGACGCCACCCAGGGGATAGA
>JAAYXC010000091.1 GCA_012516115.1 Bacillota bacterium
ATCTACGACACCATCACCGTCAAGGCCGGCCAGACCTTCGACGGCGGGAACAATACCTATGTCGCGGTAGGGATGGGCGACGGTAGTCAGAGCGAGAATCAGAAACCCTATTTCAAACTGGAAAACGGCGCCACACTGAAGAACGTCTATATCGGCGTACCCGGTTGCGACGGCGTCCACTGCTACGGAAACAACAACGTGCTTAACGTGCGCTGGATCGACGTGGGCGAAGACGCCCTCACGGTCAAGGGCAGTGAAAGCACCAACGTGGGGACCATCAACATCGCCGGTGGCTATGCGAACTACGCGGCGGACAAAGTCTTCCAGATCAACGCGCCCTGCACTTTCCGCGTCTCCAACTTCTCCGCCACCGACATGGGCAAGTTCATCCGCCAGAACGGCGGCACCACTTTCAAAGTGGTCATCTATCTCACCAATATCAGATTGGACAAGGTAAAAGAAGCCGTGGTCCGGACCGACTCCAGTTCCACGGTGATCTACTATCGGAACCTCACCGTCACCAACTTCACGGGTTCCAAGGGTTGGTGGTACGGGCGCGACTCCCAGGCTTACCCGTATTGAACCCTCACCCGGGCGCGCATGGGGTCCCCATGCGCGCCCGGGTATATCAACCGATAAGGAGATAAACCGCCGATGGAAGAAAAGGCGAAGATCCTCTCGTCTCTCCTGGCCGGCCTTTTGGGGATCACGGGAGTCTTGGCCTGGAAAATAATGGATATTCTCCCTATCAGGGTCTTTCCGTCCGCGAGGGGCGGGGAAGACGGTCTCGTGGAACGCCCGCGCGGCAGAATCTCCTCCACCGCCGAATGGGAGTCGATCGTGTTAAGCCCCGACGGCCGCCGGGTCGCCTACATCGCCCAGGACGCCAAGAAACAATGGGTCATCGTCGATGGGAAACCGGGAAGGAAATACGACCGCGTCATGGGGGGCTCCCTTTGCTTCAGCCCGGACGGTCGACATTTCGCTTACACGGCCCAGGTGGGCGAGCAATGGCTGGTGGTGGTCGACGGAAAAGAAGGCAAGCGCTACGACGGGATCAACACCAGTCCCACCTTTAGTCCGGATGGCGCCCACCTCGCCCATGGGGTCCGTCTCGGCGAAGAACGTTTCGTCCTGGTGGACGGGAAACCAGAGGGGCGCCGCTACGATTTTTTGGGCGGTTTCATCCTCTACAGTCCCGATGGGAAACGCCTGGCCTACACCGCCCAGATCGGTGAGGAATGGCTGGCGGTGATCGATGGCCGGGAGACCGAGCGATATGATGAGTTCAAGAACATCCTCTTCAGCCCCGACGGCCGCCGCCATGCCTATGCCGTCCGGACGGGGAAAAAGCAATTGGTGGTGGTCGAGGGGAAAGAGGGAAAACTCTATGACGGCGTTCTCGACGGCACCCCCATCTTCAGCCCCGACGGGCGAAGGGTGGCCTATGGGGCCAGGGAGGGGAGCAAACGTTTCGTCGTGGTCGACGGCGAAGAGGGCAAAGCCTATGAAGCTATCGGTAAAGGCACCTTGAGTTTCAGCCCCAACGGTCGGCATCTGGCCTATGCCGCCAAGGCCCGGGGGAAATGGCTGGTGGTGCTCGACGGTCGGGAAGGCCAACCTTATGACGGCATCGGCACCAGGATCGTCTTCAGCCCCGATGGCAAGCGCGTTGCCTACCCGGCCAGACTCGGCGGGAAATGGCTGGTGGTGCTGGACGGGGAAGAAGGAAGGCCATACGATGCCATCGGCGGCGGTACCCCCATCTTCAGCCCCGACGGCCGGCATCTGGCCTACGTGGCTTTCGTGGGCGAGAGACAACTGGTGGTGGTGGACGAACGACCCGGGAAAGATTACGATGGGATCGTCGAGGGGACGCTGGCCTTCAGCCCCGACGGTCGGGAAGTGGTTTATGCCGCCCAAAGGGGGGAGGAACAGCTGGTCGTCCGGGGCGGTGGCGAAGAAAAGCCATACGAAGCGATCGGTTCGGTCCCGTTTTTCAGCCCCGATGGCGGGTACCTGGCCTATACGGCTTTAAAGGATGGAAAATGGCGGGTGGTGGTGAATCAAAAGGAAGGCCACCCTTACGATGCGGTCATCGTGGATACGAAGAGCTTCTTCCACCTAGAGGATCGAAGCGTGCATTATCTCGGCCTTCGCCGCAACAAGCTCTATGCCGTGGAGGAGAAAGGGCTTCTCGATTGATGGCGGTATACCCGCTGCTGGCCTTGGATGGACCGGGTCCGAAGACATCCGGCCTCCATCCGGTGACACCATGTGGGTCGCCGAAGGAAACCATGCCACCGGATCTCTTGCCCACCCCATCCCAACGGCAGGAGGGTGGGGGACCCTGGGGAATCCAAATTACATCCCAACCGTAAAACGAAAGAGGATTCGTCCGATACCTGCCGGCAGGAGGGGGGCTTCGCATGGAGACGCACCTGGAGGCTTTCGTCGCCTACGAGACGACCAAGGGCACCCGGTTCGAGGCCCGCTTCCCTGCGGCCGCGGGCTGGGAGGACGCCCATCTTTCCGTCCGGCCTTCGTTGGCCGTTACGGGGCAAGGCCTCCATCTCGAATTAAATCTTACGGCCCACCATCCCCTGATCCTCCTCGGCGGCGAAGTCCGGGGACCCCTTCCCGCCTGGGCGGACGGGGAGACCCTTGCCCTGGTCAACGGCTTCCAGTCGTGGTCCCGCACGGAAGAGTTCCTTCTCCCTCGGCGTCAGAGAAAGCTCTCTCGCCTAGCCTGGTTCCTCAGACCCTACGGGGAACCGCTTCTATCCCCGATCCTTCGGGGGAACGGTCGTTTTCACGGCTGGTGGTTGACCCACCTCCGCCGGGCGGGCCATGCTTTCCTCCTCGGTTCCACCGCCGAACGAAGCGGGTTCACCCGCATGGAGGTGGACTGGCCGGCACGGGGCTGGCGGGCGCGGAAGGACTGCGGAGGCCGGTGGCTGGAAGAAGGAGAGGAATACCGTCTCTGCGGCCTCTTCCTCGGAGAAGGCCCGGAGTTGGCTCCCCTCTCCGATGCATTCGCCCGGGCCTCGACTATCGGGCCACCCGTCTCCCGCCCGGGCACGGCCTGGCTGAGCTGGTATTATTACTACACCCGGTTGAGCGCGACGGAACTCCGGCGTGTCCTGGCCGGCCTGAAAAAGCTGGACCTTCCTCTGGACTTCTTCCTTATCGACGACGGTTACGAATCGGCGGTGGGCGACTGGCTTTTCCCCGGCCCCCGTTACCCCGAAGGTCTCGCCTCCCTCGCCGCGGAGATCCGGGAGGCCGGTTATGCGCCCGGGATCTGGGTAGCCCCCTTCGTGGCCGAGAGGCGCTCGATCCTCTGGCGGGATCACCCCGACTGGTTTCTCCGGCGCCCGGACGGGAGGCCCCTTCCGGCGGGAATGAACCCCCACTGGTCGGGAGTCTTCTTCGCCCTCGACCTTTCCCGGCCCGAACCGCGGGAATACGTGCGCGAGGTCATCCGTGCCATGACGGCGTGGGGGTTCCGCCTCATCAAACTCGACTTCGCCTATGCCGCCTGCCTCCGGCCCACGCCACACCGGACGAGAGGCGAGCTCATGGCCGAGGCCCTCGACCTCGTTCGTACCGCCGCCGGCGATTCCATCCTTCTGGGATGCGGGGTGCCCCTGGGGGCCGCCGCGGGCGTATTCGACTACTGCCGGATTGGGCCGGACGTCGCCCCTTACTGGGAGGATCGGAAGCTCCATGCCCTTGGCTACCCCGAGCGCGTGGCCACCGAGAACGCCCTGACCACGATCCTCAACCGCTCTTTCCTGGCGGGCCGGCTTCTCCCCGCCGACCCCGCCGCCTGCCTCCTGCGCGATCGCGCCACTCGCCTCACACCGCATCAACGCCGAAGTCTTTTCCTTCTTACCTACCTCTGCGGGAGCCTCTTTTCCTTCTCCGATCCCCCGGAACTCTTGGGCCAAGAA
>JAAYXC010000017.1 GCA_012516115.1 Bacillota bacterium
CCATAGCAGAGCACCCCGCCCGCCCGGCCATGATGCGGGCCGTCCCACCCATGACCCGGGGCGGGGTGCTCTGCTATGGTGCGCGGCGCATCTCTTTCCAGCACGTGCACATCCGCGGGCACCGCGGCCCGGCCTTTCGCCTCGAACGGGCGGAACAGGTACAGCTGTTGGACTGCGCGATCGCGGGAGGCGAAGATCCCCAGATCGTCTTGCGCGAGACAAAGGAGGTCACCATCCGCGGTGGTCACCCGGTGAACCGGGAGGATTTCCCCGCCTGAAGGACGAAATTGACTAGAAGCACCCGACTCCTGCATGAGGATGGCGGGTCAGAAAACGTTTAACGGAGGGGAAAGGTCGTTGGTGGATGAATTAGAAAATTATGGCAGTAAAAACATCGAAGAAGTCGTGAACCTCCTCGATACGAACCTGAGCTCCGGTTTGAGCAGAGAAGAGGCGGAGAGACGTCTGGCCATCTACGGCCGGAACCAGTTGATCGAAGAAAAACCCCGCGGGTTTCTGGCCATGTTCTTCGACCAATTCAAGGACTTTCTGGTCTTAATCCTCATCGCTTCGACGGTCATCGCCGCCCTCATGGGGGAGCTCCTCGACGCCGCGGTCATCATGAGCATCGTCATCTTAAACGCCGTCCTGGGCGTCATTCAGGAAGGCCGGGCCGAACGTGCCCTGGCCGCCCTGCGGCGGATGGCCGTCCCCGAGGCCACCGTCCTCCGCGACGGTCGCCAGATACGGGTCCCTTCCTCTGCGCTGGTACCGGGCGATGTGGTGTTGCTCCAGGCGGGGGATGTGGTCCCGGCCGACCTCCGGCTGGTGGAGACGGTAAACCTCAAGACCGACGAGTCGCCGCTTACCGGAGAGTCGGTCCCGGTGGAAAAACACGCGGATGTCCTCGTCCCGCCCGAAGCGGCCCTGGGCGACCGGCCCAATCAGGCCTTCCTCGGGACCACCGTCGTCTACGGCCGGGGCCGGGGCGTGGTGGCCCGGACGGGCATGAAGACCGAGCTCGGAAAGATCGCCGCCCTGGTGGCCTCGGTGGAGGAGGTTGGGACTCCGCTCCAGCGGAAATTGGAAGAGTTCGGCCGCTGGCTGGGCCTGGCCTGTCTCGGGATCTGCCTCATCGTCTTCATCCTCGGCATCCTGCGTGGTGGCGAACTTTTAGAGATGTTCATGACGGCCGGTTCCCTGGCCGTGGCGGCCATCCCGGAGGGGCTGCCGGCCATGGTCACCATCGTCCTGGCCCTGGGCGTCCAACGAATGATCGCGCGCAACGCCATCATCCGGCGCCTGCCGGCGGTGGAGACCCTGGGCTGCGCCACTTATGTATGTTCGGATAAAACCGGGACCCTCACCGAGAACAAGATGACCGTGACCGAGCTCTTCTTGGCCCGTGGCGAGCAGATCGCGGTGAGCGGACGGGGGTATGAACCACGGGGCGAATTCATCGCCACCACCACGGCGACCCCCATCGATCCTCTGGCCGATCCAGATCTACGCGTGTTACTTGAGGCCGCCCTGGCCTGCAACGATGCGGAGCTGGTCGAAGAAGAGGGCCGTTTCGAGATCCTCGGCGATCCCACGGAGGGGGCGCTGGTGGTTTTGGCGGCCAAGGCGGGGATGAGCAGAGAACGCCTGGCCGAGACCCTGCCGCGCCTCGACGAAATCCCCTTCGATTCGACCCGCAAACGGATGACCACCGTTCACCGGCGTGACGGGCAATGGGTCGCCTTCACTAAAGGCGCGCCGGATATTTTGCTCGAACTCTGCCACCATTACCGGGAGAAAGGGGAAGAACGCCCGCTTAGTCCGGAAAAACGCCGGGAATATCACGAGGAGATCGGCCGGTTTGCCGGACGCGGACTGCGCGTCCTCGGCCTGGCCTATAAATCCCTGCCTCCCGGCACGAAGGAAGGATGGGATGAGCATCTGACCTTCCTGGGCCTTGTGGCCATGCAGGATCCGGTCCGCGCCGAGGCCAAGGCGGCAGTGGCCACCTGCCTCCGGGCGGGCATCAAGCCGGTGATGATCACCGGCGATTACGCCCAGACCGCCCGGGCAATCGCCGCCGAACTGGGCATGGCGGAACCGGAGGTCTTCACCGGCGCCCAGATCGAGGCCATGTCCGATCGGGAACTGGAGGAGGCATTGGGCCGTTCCCCGGTCTTCGCCCGCGTCTCCCCCGAGCATAAATTACGGATCGTCGAAGCCCTCCGTCGCCGGGGGGAAGTGGTGGCCATGACCGGTGACGGGGTCAACGACGCGCCGGCCCTGCGCTCCGCCGACATCGGGGTGGCCATGGGCATCGCCGGCACGGAAGTGGCCAAGGGTGCCTCGGACATGGTCCTGGCCGACGACAACTTCGCCACCATCGTGGCGGCCATCGAGGAAGGCCGGGTAATCTTCGAGAACATTCGAAAAGCCGTGATCTACCTCCTTTCCTGTAACATCGGTGAGTTGCTCCTCTTCTTCTTGGCCATCCTGGGCGGCTTGCCGGGGCCCATGGTCCCCGTCCAGATCCTCCTCATTAACCTCGTCACCGATGGACTGCCGGCCCTGGCCCTGGGCGTGGAGCCCAAAGAAGAGAACATCATGGATCTTCCGCCCCGGGATCCCAAAGAAGGGATCTTGAACCGGACCATCGTCTTCCGGATGTTCTTCGTGGGCAGCCTGATGGGCATCGCCGCCCTGGTGCCCTTCGTCTTCATCTACCGGCGGGATGGCGACTTGGCCCTGGCCCGAACGGCCGCCTTCACCACCCTGGCCTTCGCCGAGCTTTGGCGGGTCCTCGCCAGTCGCTCCGAACGCCGCCCCTGGTGGCGGATGCCTTTCTTCGGTAATCCCCAGCTCATTCTAGCCATACTCTCTTCGGCCTTGATCATTCTGGCCGTCCTCTATCTGCCGCCGGTGGCCGGCATCTTCCAGACGGTCGTTCCGAAAGCGCGTTTCTGGGAGGTCGTGCTGCCCATGATATTCGTCCCGATGCTAGGGGCCGAAGTGGCCAAGCGGTTCGGCCGCAGAAAAAATCATCCATCACACCTTACGTGAAAATGCGCCTCTTTCTCCCATCCCCGTCGGGTAACCCAGAACCGCCATCGGGTCCCCGACGGGGGAACCCCGGGGACAAGCGCAACAACGGTCGGTCCAGCTAAACCGTTTTTATCTTAGCAATATTATCCAAGAATATCCCTTCATAAGGGGGTCAAGATATAAAAGGGATCCGTACCGGCCGCGGCGCAGATCGGCGCCGGTCCCGTCCTAGTGACCTTAAGGATCGGCGTCGGTCGAGCGACCGATCGACCGGGGCCGCGTTCCGTTCACGACCATGTGGTTCCCTAGGGCGGTCGTGCGGAAGATGACGCGGTTCCGGTCGGTCCGAGCCAGATCGTCGTCGGCGCGCCAACTCGACCTGGCGGTCGTCGGGATCGCCAGGTCGGGGAAACGTGTCGACGCCGGTTGAGCCCAGATCGTCGTCGGAGAGAAAACTTTCCGCGGCAGTCGAAAGATTGCCGCGGGAGGTCCAAGTTCCGACGATGGTCGGTCCGCGGTCATCGTCCTCGGTTTAATGGGTGACGACGGCCGGGAGGTCGTCGGCATCCACGTCGCCGGGCGCGGTGGCCAGAGAGGAAGGTCGGTGCGGGTCCTTTCTTTATTTTGCCGACGCCGCAAAGAACCAGATAAGGGGGAGATCTCCTTGACCCCGGCCGGGAGACGAGGGCACCGTACCGGCGCCGGCGGGTTGAGTGTCCGCGTGTCTATCCAGCGGTCGAGTTCTATCCGGCTGCATACCTGCCTACTCAAGGCGGGATTGGGAGGAACCGAATGTTTAAGACAAGACCATCGGAGGCGCACCTTTGGATCGTATTTCCTTGACGGAAGACAAAAAGCGGATTATAATTATAAGCAAGGAACCTGATCGGACCGATCGGTTCGCGTCCGATCGGGGGCCGAGAGCACTATCGACGCGAGGCGCCGGCGAACGGTACGTGCTCGCATGTCTTTGGCCACGCCGGCAGCCAAGACATGTAAAGTTTCCCTCCCCTCACTAATTTTTCGCCCTTCTTTGTTTTGGTCCATCCTTCGGGATGGACTTTTTTTAGACTTTGAAGGAGCGTCTCCCATGCGCCTTCCTCCCCTCGAGCCGGCCGTCCTTCCTCGCCCGGCCCAACCCCTTCACCGCCATAGTAAAAAAGACGGCCGCCTCTTGACGGTTCACGTTCCGAGCTCAGACCGTCTGCGGGAACTCCTTTTTACGGGGAACGAAGTCTGGATCGAAGGGAAAGCCAAAAAGGGTTATGTTACCGCCGGTGCCCTTTATCTGGCACGGAGCGGATCGGAGCTGGTTTGTATCCATACCTTCGCCCGGGCGTGCCAAGCGGCCGCGGACGCGGGAGTCACACTCATGGCCCTCCGCCGCCGGGCGGGGTAGAGGCGATCGAGATCGCGGAGCGGGTGCCGGTGGGATGAGAAGACCGGTCTATACGCTCCAGCCTCCTTTTCAGATATCGACGGGGGTTTCCTCTTCTCTTTCCCCTCTTTGCCCGTCCGGTCGGAGGCCACCGCAGAGGAACAAAAAGATCTCCTCCAGGCTCAGATCGATGATCTGGACGCCCGTAACGTTTGGGAGAGAATAAAGCCCGGCGGCCAGCCCTTGGGGATCCGCCGTGACGGTAAGGAGATAACCGCCCTCTTCCTCCTCGACCTCCATCACCCCGGGGAGTCCCGCCAAATGCGCCTTGAAGGTAGTGGAAGGCATGGTCCCCACCCTGATCCGCTTGAGGCGTCCCTTCAATCCATCCAGGGACTCGGCGACGATGATGCGGCCCCCGTGGAGGATGGCGATCTGGTCCGCCATCCGTTCGATCTGATGGAGATCGTGGGAAGTAATGAGAACGGTGAGTTCCCGGGCGATGGCTTCTTCCAGAAGGAGCTGGAAGTACTGATAACGATGGAGGGGATCGAGTCCCAGGGTTGGCTCGTCCAGGAGCAAAAGCTCGGGGTGGCCGGCCATGGCCAAGGTCAACCCCAGCTGGGCTTTGGTCCCGGCGGAGAGCTCCTGCACGGACCGGTCCAGGGGGATGTTGAAGATCCGAAGGTACCGTCCGACCATCGCCCCGTCCCAGCGCGGATGGAGGGCGCGGACGAGGCGGAGGAGGTCCCGGGGAGTCATCCGTTCGGCCGTGAAAGGCCGCTCGGGGACGTAACCGATCCTGGCCAAAAGCTCCGGCGCGGGCGGCCGCGGGCCGAGGCGATTCCCCAGGACCTCGATGGTCCCGGCCCGGGGCCGGATAAGCCCCATGATGGCCCGTAACAAGGTGGTCTTACCGGCGCCGTTTAAGCCCAGGAGGGCCGTGATCCCGCCGCGTTCTATGGTGAAGTTCACGCCACTTAAGACCTCTTTCCCGCGGCCGAAGCTGTAATACAGATCTTTTACCACTACACTGAGGTCGGACATTCAAGATCCCTCTCCCGTTCTTCCCGCGCGCCTTGCCCGGGCCGCGGCCAGCGCGGACCGGACCATGGCGATGACCTCCTCATCCGCACAACCGAGGCGATAGGCCTCGGCCACCAGCCTCTCCACGCTCGCCCGGAGGGTTCGCGCCCTCTCTTCTTCGGAGCCGACCCTGGGGGAAGCGGCGACGAAGGCCCCCCGACCCCGTGGGATCTCGATGATCCCCTCCCTTTCGAGGACCTGATAAGCCTTGATGACGGTGTTGGGGTTCACGGCCAGCTCGATGGCGAGGTCGCGGGTGGAAGGCAGCCTTTCGCCGGGCCGGAGAATACCACCGGCCACCGCCTGCTTTATCTGGTCCACGATCTGGAGGTAGATGGGGGTCCCACCGGAAGGGTCGAGATGAAACCACATCTTTGATCTCTATACCTCTTTGCGGACGTAGATCCTGAGTCCCAGGCCCCAGGCCGCCGCGGCCACGACCGACAAGACCAGGTAATCCCGCCACGGCGGTGAACCTTCGAAGAGGATCCGCGTCGCGCCGTAATAATGATAAGGGTTCAAAAGGGAGAGGACTCCTCCTTTCCCCTCTTGGGAGATGTTGAGGACGAAGAGGCCGAAGAAGAGGGCAAACGAGACGAGGAGGACCTTCGTGTAGTCGGTCGAGGCCAGGCCCACCAGGAAGGCGAGCCCGCCCAGACAGGCGAAGAGCAGGTACTGGTTGAGGACGGCCAGGGCCGCGCGGGCGAGTTCCATCCGCGGCCCGCTTACGAGGAGACCGAGGCCCGCCCCGAGATAG
>JAAYXC010000092.1 GCA_012516115.1 Bacillota bacterium
ATCAATTGAAAATAGATTATCAATCAATTGTCGCAATTCATCATCTGAAGATATAATTGGATTTAAAATTTTTTCAATAAAATAAGGAACCGCATCATTATATGAAGCATCAAGCAATTTTCTTGTTATTGTTAAATCTAAAGATTGACACATTGCTGAGTCGAGATGTATTTTTGCTTGAGGTATTAAGCCCCGTGTAACAAATTGAGTAATCGCTTTCACTATATTTGCTGTTGGATTTGGATTATAACGAATGAGAACAACTATCTGATTATGTTGTTTAAATGAATCTAAATTTTCGTCTTTCACCCATTTTATCTTTAGATCACGCGGCACAATTTCTGTACCGACTTCGTTATTAATTTTTTCAGAAACTTGCATTATCCGTGAACGTAAATCCTTCGCAATAGCATTTCTTTTAAAAAAAGGACCAAGAAAACTGAGTAATTTACATAAAACTGATATGACAGCCTCTATTTTTGGTAAAGCAAATACAACAAGAATAATAGCCAAGACAAATCCTAAGGGAATGGCGATCCCGATTGCCTTTACCCAGGAACTAACGACTTGAGGAGTCATGGCTCAATCCTCCCGCCACAAGTAAGTCGCAGAATACATAAAGCGTCATCACAACAAAAATTAACTTGATCTTTGTATGGAAAGAGCGCATGAAGGTTGTCAGGTGTGACGGGCCGTCCGCAGAAGGTACAGCGAGCTTCTCCTTTAATGACTGCATCTCGACAACCAAGACTTTGTAAGTACTGGTCAAGATCGCTGTCTAGAACAGCACGTAGTTCCCCTCGCTTGATCAAGATATATCCCTCCTTCATTATGTATCTATCACCTCCTATGATACCATTATTGGCTAGCGAAGTAAATAATTTAACTCTTTAACTAGTTTAAGCATCAAAAATTGCTTAATATTAGGTACGAGGTATCCCCGCAAATCTACTCTTCTCAAGCCCCTCCTTGAGGAAGGGTTCGGGGTGGTGGATCTGTATGTCGACCCGAAAACTTCCTCACAATGGCTTCTAGAGGCCCTCTTATAAATGGGAGAACATCAGCAATCATGTTGTAGGGTAATTCAAAGATGGTGGGAGGGGCATAGAGTAGTGCCTTTACGGCCCCGAAGCCGGCCCCCTGGATGGGGGTCTTTTTTTTTGTCATACTCTCCTGGAGGAGTCGCGGGAGGAAAAGGAGGAGTTCTGGACAATTCTTTTATGATCCCGGTATCGAAAATTGCTAAAGGAGATATTCCATATGGCCCGGAATACGCTCGACCTGTCCACCCTGGAGAACTGGCTCTGGGAGGCGGCCTGCAAGATCCGCGGGCCGGTGGATGCACCGCGGTTCAAGGACTACATCCTCCCGCTCATCTTCCTCAAGCGGCTCTCGGATGTCTTCGAGGACGAAGTGAACCATCTGGCCGCGGAGTTCGGCGACCTGGAGACCACCTGGCGGCTGGTGGAGGAGGCCCATCACCAGGGGCAGCCGGTGGTGCGGTTCTACCTCCCGCCGAAGGCCCGCTGGGAGGCCATCCGCCAACACACCACCGGGCTAGGCGAGTATCTTACGGACGTGGTGCGCGCGGTGGCCCGCGAGAACCCGAAGTTGCAAGGGGTCATCGACGTGGTGGACTTCAACGCCACCGCCGCCGGGCAGCGGATCATCGACGATGCCCCCCTGGCCGAGCTGGTCCAGGTCCTGAGCAAACACCGCCTGGGCTTGGACGACGTGGAACCGGACCTCCTGGGCCGGGCCTACGAGTACCTCCTGCGGAAGTTCGCCGAGGGCCAGGGCCAGAGCGCGGGGGAGTTCTATACCCCGCGGGAGGTCGCCATCCTGATGGCGCGCATTCTCGAACCGGAACCGGGGATGACGGTCTACGACCCGTGTTGCGGTTCGGGGGGCCTTCTCATAAAGTGCCACCTGCGGCTCCTTGAGACCCGCGGCGAGCGGAAGAACGGCCGCCTGCGGCTGCCTGACCACGTGGCGCCGCTTAAGCTCTACGGCCAGGAGATCAACGCCGCCACCTTCGCCATGGCCAGGATGAACGCCTTCATCCACGAGATGGAGGCCGAGATCATGCTGGGCGATACCATGCGCCGGCCGGCTTTTACCGAAGAAGACGGCAGCCTGATGCGGTTCGACCTCGTCACGGCCAATCCCATGTGGAATCAGAGGTTCCCCACCGAGCTCTACGAACACGACCCCTATAACCGCTTCATCCTGGGCATCCCGCCCGCTTCCAGCGCGGACTGGGCCTGGATTCAGCACATGTATAATTCCTTAACGAAAAACGGCCGCATGGCCGTGGTCATCGATACCGGCGCGGCCTCGCGCGGCAGCGGCAACCAGGGCGCAAGCCGCGAGCGCGACACCCGGCGGATGTTCGTGGAGCGCGACCTGGTGGAGTGCGTGGTCCTCTTGCCGGAGAACCTCTTCTACAACACCACGGCCCCGGGGATCATCCTAGTGGTAAATAGGGCCAAGCGGCATCCGGGGGAGATCCTGCTCGTAAACGCCTCGAAGCTTTTCGCCAAGGGCCGGCCGAAGAACTACCTCACGGACGAGCATATAGAGCGGATCGCCGCCGTTTACCACGGCTGGACAGCGGAGGAAGGGCTCTCGGTGGTCATCACCAACGAGGAGGCGGCCCGCAACGACTACAACCTCTCGCCCGGCCGCTACGTGGCCACTAACGGCGGGGAAGAGGTGCTGCCCCTGGAGGAGGCCTTGGTGCGGCTGCAGGAGGCGGAAGAAGAACGCGCCGCGGCGGACCGGGAGCTGGAGGAGGTCTTACGCCGTCTGGGGTTATCCCCGCCCGGGGTTGGCCTTTAAGGAGATACATGGTTGGAGGTACGGTTTAACATGAATGATCAATGGGCGAGAGCTTTGCCTAAACTTAGGAACGTTCTTGCCCGAGTTCCCAAGGAGACGGATCTTCAGGCCCTCGTTAACGCTTGGGATGAAGTTTTGTCCCGCTATCAGCCTGTCTTTTCCCCGGATTACCTTCCCACCCTCACATCAGAGGATTTTAGCTCTTTCCTTTACTTTGAAAACAACAAGCACTGGACCGGACTTCACCGCCATGTCCGAAGTCTCACCGCCAATATGAACGCGCTCCGTCAAGCCTTGGCCGTCCTCCTCGACGAAGATCGTCCCCTTGCCGAACGCTTTGACGAAGTAGTCGGCGGCTCTATGGTCAAGGGTTTTGGTAAGGTTTTGGCCACGGCTATCCTTCTGATCGCTTATCCGGACCGCTACGGGGTATGGAATAACGCCTCTGAGGCTGCCCTCAAGCAGCTGGGAATCTGGCCGGAATTTGACCGGGGTATGACCTTAGGGAAACGCTATACCGTCATTAATGACCTTTTGAAACAGTTGTCCGGCGAGCTTGGGGTGGACCTTTGGACCCTTGACGCCCTGCTTTGGGGAATTGTGAAGGAAGAAGAGGAGATAGATGAAGGTACCGAACCTCCAACGCTAGTGATTGAAGGTTTTCGTCTGGAACGACATCTTCACGAATTCCTTCTGGACAACTGGGAGCGCACAGAGTTGGGGCGCGAATGGGAGATTTACCGCGAGCCTGGAGATGAAGAAGCCGGATTTGAGTACCCCCCCGACGTAGGGCGCATTGATATCCTGGCCCGGCACAAGAGCCGGCCCGCCTGGTTGGTGGTAGAGCTCAAAAGAGGGCAGACCACGGACCAGGTGATCGGGCAGGTTTTGCGTTACATGGGTTGGGTAAAACGGCATCTGGCTTCACCCGACGAAGAAATCAAGGGCCTGATTATCTCGGCGGAGGCCGATAAGAACCTGCAATATGCATTGGCGGTTTTTCCACCCGGGCAAATCGGGGTTATGCGCTACCGTGTACAGTTTTTCCTCGATCCGGTGAATTTTTCGTAAACGGGAGGAAGACGAGATGGCCTTAATCGAATGGAGCGACGATCTCTCGGTGGGGTTCCCCCGTATCGACGCCCAGCACAAGGAACTCTTCGCCCAGGTCAACGAACTCCTCGAGGCCTCTCATGCCGCCAGAGGGAAGGAGGTGGTGGGGAGAATTCTTTCTTTTCTCGAAAAATACGTCGTGGAGCATTTTAACACCGAAGAGGAGTTCATGGCGGCCTTCGATTATCCCGACCTGGCCAGCCACCGGGCCGAACACAGGCAGTTCGTCCAGGATTTTTCGCGTTTAAAGGAAAAGTTTGACGCCGAAGGCCCGGGGGTGAACGTGATAGTCATGACGAACCACGCGGTGGTGAATTGGCTAAACCGGCATATCCGTAATTCGGATAAGGCCCTGGGGAGGTTCCTGAAAGAGCGGTATAAAGA
>JAAYXC010000093.1 GCA_012516115.1 Bacillota bacterium
GGGAGATCGCGGTCATGGCCTTGGACGCCGGGGCGATCCCCCACGGAGAGGACGTCATCGCCGTCGGCGGCACGAATGAAGGCGTCGATACGGCCATCGTCGTCCGGCCCGCCCACGCCCAGGCCATCTTCGAGACGCATATCAGCGAGATCATCTGCCAGCCGCGGTGAAACCGGGACAAGCTTTTTCCCTCACCCCTTTCCCCTCTCCCGAGGGGAGAGGGGAAATTTCCCAAAAAAAGAAATTATAGTGGAAAGGGTGGAGAAGGCGGTGAGAGTCACTAAACGTAAACCGCCGTTACCACCGCACCTTTTACAGCGTTGCCGTGAACTCCGGCAAACAGCAACCGACGCCGAGCAACTGCTCTGGGAATTGATCCGAGATCGTCAATTATGCGGGGCCAAATTCAGGCGGCAACATCCTGTCGGCCCTTTCATCCTGGATTTTTATTGCCACCAAGCCAGGCTGGCCATCGAATTGAACGGTGGTATACATGCCGAGCCAGAACAGGCCCACCGCGATGCGGAACGGACTAAAGCTTTAGAGGCGGAAGGGATCAAGGTACTTCGTTTTTGGAATCATGAAGTACTCGATAAGACGGAAGAAGTGCGGGCAAAGAGCGAAGATGCTTTCGCTTCTTCCAAATTTCCCCCTCTCCCAAAGGGGAAAGGAGAGGGGAAAGAGGAGCGCTGTTCTTCCATTCATAGAGGGGGCCCCTCAGAGATGGAGATGGAAGGCGAAATCTCTTCGCGTCGAATAGACTTCCTCCCCAGGTAGGCCCGGAGCAAGGACCGGAAAACCGCGCCGTGGTTGGGGATCTTGAGGTGGAGCAGTTCGTGGACGATGACCTTTGTCGGATGAGCAATATAGGACTATTTATTCCCGTTCAAATCCGTGGTTCGTGAACCTAAGTGTTGTACTATTCTCGGTCACAATGCGCTGAACGTTCTCCGGAACTCCGTCGGGCACCGTAGCCTCGATCTCCAGCGTTACCTCCACCCGGGCACCGGGTAGGGCAACAAGATGGGCGATAACTTCCTCGGCCACTTTACCGGCGTCCTTCCCCACCCGAATAGGATCCAGCCTTACGGTTCCGTAAAAACGACGGGGTAGTGCGGGGCGTGGAGGCGTTTCCGAACCTGTTACCGCCGGAGTTTCTATTGTTCCCGATCCTTGAGGCCCGGCCCCCGGGCCGTTGGTTTGGGTCGACTCGCGGGAGGCTGCCTGCTCGATATACAATTGTCGGGTGGCGACATCGGGTTTGACCAACAAACCTTGGGGTTCGGTATCCGAGATCAGAACATCTTGACCCGCCCGCAATCCCCGGTAACGCAGGGCATTTTCATCAAAATTATCGGCATAGGCAAAGGTATCAGTAGCCCACGTGGTAAGCTTAAGGCCATTGCGGACGGCCTGGACGAGTACCGCCGGATTCTGTAGCCGTGGCAAGTAAATATACCGCGCAAAATCCTCTACCAGTTGCTTGATCTCAACGTGATCACCCCGCCATAGGGGAATCCGGTCAAGTTCCATCCGCAAACGCGTTCCCGCCAGAAACGTCACCAGGAGTTCTTCGCTACGGAGTTTCCTGCTTGCCCGGACCGCCAGAGGATCGGGGCCTTGGAGGCGAATCGATTCCCAATCCATCTCACCTTTGGGATCCGGTTGACCCGTTTGCGGATCGATGGGCATTACGGGTACGAGGAGCCACTGGAATGTCTCCGGTAACCGGGCCTCGATAGCCTTGGCAGCTTCATCTCTTTGCTGTTCCGCCTGCCGGAGCTGGTAAGGTGTAAGATTCAAGGCCTCTTTCTCCTGAACGATGGAGACCCAGGCGAGATACCAGCTTACGGCCTCCTGCAAGTCCTGCAGACGGGTTTTGTCGGCGGCGAGGAAAACGAGCATGTTTCGATAGAGACGGGGAGCACTGCCGCGGAATTCCAAGATCTGTTTAGCCGCGGTAATCGCAGGGTTATCGCCGTTTTTTACATACGGCGTATCGAGCCCCAGGACCACCAGACGGGCCTCCGGTTCGTCAGGAACCTCAATATTGGATTGGGGGAAAGAATGGACCCTACTGAAATCACCCTTCTTTTCGACATTCTTCCGAACGCGCTGCTCGATCTCTTTTTTGATCTTTTCGTAATCACGTTTGAATTGTTCGGCCCGGCCTTCGGCCAGTTTCATAACCGTGGGTTGCGTCGAATACCAGTAACGCGTGCCGTCCTGATAAAGGTAGGTGGCCGTACCCGCCAGACGCCGGAGCGCATCACCGAATACGCTGGGCGATTCACCCGGCATGACGCAACCGAGCTTGATCTGCCGGTCCTCCAGCCCGCAGTGGGCGGCCGAGGACGTAGGGGCCGACCCGAGATAAATCGTCCGGGCTACCCGGCGGCAGGCGGAAAACTTACCGAGGTTCGGAATATCTTTATCGATCCTCACCGGAAGCGAGGAAGGACCGTCTACATCTTTCTCGATGACCGGTACCCAATTATCCGAAAGATAGCGCGTTAACTCCATCTGGACGGCCGGCTCGTCCATCGGGATGGAACAAGGAAGGATCAAAGGGCTTTTATCACCGTTTACCCATAGATAATGGATGACTGTGGCCATCAAGCGCAATACGCCGCGGGTACGCTGGAATTTGAGCAAGGTGGACCAGTCGGTATAAAGCCGGTCGAAGACCTCCGGGTGGATCGGATAGGCAGCCTTAATCCGCTGTTCATAGTCGAACTCCCGGCATTCGGGCGGAAACTCTTCCGGCTGACTCCGATAGAACTCGACAAAAGCCCGCGCTACCACATCTCTGTCTTTGAACTGCCCCGGATCCGTCATAGGCTGGAACAACCGCCGCCGCACGATCTCGAAACTCTCCTCGGCCGAAGCCGGCCGCCAGGAAAATTCCACCCGCCCGATGACGTTGCTCAGGCGGTGGAGGGCCTCGCGGCCCCGTAGCCCCCCTACCTCCACATCTTCGGGATGGACGGGCGACGCCTCGCCGGGGATCGAGGCCGGGAGGCTGATGACAACGAGGGTATTCGTGGCTTTGGCCGATTCCGTCAACGCCTGGGCGAAGGTGAACTGTGTCTCGAAGCTCCCGCCGGGAAGATCGGCGGTGTCATGCAATTGCCGCGCATAGGCCACCCATTCATCGATCAAAATCAAGCAGGGACCATAGCGCTTGAAAAGCTCCCGCAGCCGGTCACCCGGATTAGTGGCGTATTCGTCATCTCTCCTGATGATTTCAAATGCGCGGCGGGCCTCCTCTACCCCCCCGGCCGCGTACCCCAGCTGCCAGGCCAGCTCGCCCCAGAACGTACGGATCACGGTGCCGTCTGATTTGGTCACCGGATTCCCCGGAGAGAAACGGTTGCCCACCAGGACCACCCGGTTAACCCGGGGGAGGCCGGTCACCCCCGCTTCGCGGATGATCTCTTCGGCTCCCGGCAACTCTGCCGCCGGCCGACCCGAGAACAGATGATAGAGGGCGATCATCGAGTGGGTCTTGCCGCCGCCGAAGTTCGTCTGCAGCTGGACCACCGGGTCGCCACCGATGCCGGAGAAGCGTCTGACGGCGTTTACCAAAAGGCGCTTCAGGCCTTCGGTCAGATAGGTCCGGCGGAAAAACTCGACGGGGTTCTTGTATTCATCGCTCCCTTCTCCGAGATAAACCTGCCACAGATCGGCGGCGAACTCGGCCTGTTGGTAGCGGCCGCTGGCTACATCGGGATGGGGGGTGATGACCTCGCGCCAGGGCTTTAACCCTTCCTTAACGGCCGCTTCCACCAGGGAGCCACCGGCCTTGCGCTTTTCGCTCCGCACCTGTTCGTCGAAACGGAGGCGTAAAAGCTCCATCTTCATCCGTTCGACCTCTTCGGCCTGGGGGGCCGAGACCGCCGTAAGCAGCCGCGCGACCGAATCCAGGGCGCGGTAGGCGTCATCGCTCGAGAAGGGTTCCTGGTGGGCCCACTTGTTCCGCCAATCGCGCAGCTCGCTCACGAGACTGCGTTCGGCGAACCCGAGAACTCCTTTAAAAACTTCGTTCCAGGCGTCCCACATCACTTTAAGCAGTGCGGCGGCATCCCACTCGGCCATCGGTCTGCGAGTATTCAGCCGGTCATCGCCGAGAAAACGCGCGGCCTCATCGGCATACCGCCCGCCGTAGGCATGTCTGAACTCCCGCTCGACGAACGGCGCCAGCCCCTGGCGCAAGAGTTCGAGCGCCTTGCCCACCCGTTCGTAATTGGTAATGGCCATCTTGAATCACCCCTCCGTAGATCCAAAGACTCCTCCCCTGGCGATGGTTGTTTGGCTCCGGGCCAGCCGGGCGATCTCGGGCCACCCGAGCACCAGGGCGTTATAGGCCTGGGCTTCGGGGGAGCGGTTCTTCTTCTCGGCCAGGTTGAACAACCGGTAGGCCAGCTCCCGCGCCAGGGCGCCCCGGGGGCCGAGTACACGCAAGAGATCCGCCGCGGCCATATCCCCGGCCTTCTTGTTCTCGTTGTAATAGTAAACCCGCAAGAGATGGTGCGTAATCTCCCACACGGTAGGCCGCGGCTCGGTGGCCGGGTCCCATTTCCCCGGTAATTCCTCCGGCCGCAGGAGCCGGACCTTGCCGCCTTTGGAATGGACGATCCCCGCCTCGACGAGCCCGTTCACCGAGGTGACCTTGGCCTTGCTTAAAAGTTCCGCCTCGCCGAACTCACCCTCCTCGAAGCCGTGCTGTTCGAACCAGGCGATGGCCCAGCGGGTGTCGTTGTCGAACTCGTCCTCCTGCTCCGAGAGGACCTCGGTGAGGACCCGGTTGATGAGGGCGAGGGCCGTGCGCACGCTCATCGGCCGGCCGCTCGCCTCTAAGATGCAACGGTACTTAGAAAAAATCGCCATGCCGGGGCCGATGGCCGCCTGAGCGAAGTCCACCGGGGCGATGTTGCCTTGCTGGAGACATTTCAAGGCCGCGGGAAGCTCGCGCTTCAATTCCGCTACAAACGACCGCCGGTCGGTCTGCGGCGCGTCCTCAGGCCGCGGCCGACAGGCAAGTACGATGTAGGAAGCCAGCGCATTGGTGCCCATGGAGACCATGCGCCACTTGTACGACGCCCGCACCGGCCAAGTGGCGGTGATCTGAAAGCCCGGACCGATGAGCGCCTCCAGCATCGTCTCCCAGCCGGTAGTACGATCCACCCGATTACCGTTCCCGTTGCCTCCGTTCCCTTCCTCCTCGTCCACGCCGCTTTCTTCGTCATCCTGCTTGAAGGCGTAGTAGACGGTGAGCGGAAAACGCGGGTCCATCTTTTCCTTGAGCATCTTAAAGGCCCGCCGGAAACCGGCCTCGAAGTGCTCTTTGGCCTTCTGTTTATCGCCCCCGAACCGTTCCGGCGCGGCCACCAGTTCCGGCTCCTTGGGCACGAGAATGGTCCCGAAGAGGTCCGGGTAGAGGTCGCCGATGGTGCGCCTGAGCCACACGTAGAAGAAATCCGAGAGCGCCGCGTAGCCGATGTTGTCGTAGTAGGGTGGGTCGGTGGAGACGAGCACGTCTTTCAGCCCGTCCCAGGGGCTCGCGGCGTCGAATTGGCGGGCGTGGCCCGAGAGCGCGGCCGTCCTAGCCGGAAGGATAGTCTCGATGCATTCTGCCTCGCGCTCAACCGAGATATGCCAGGAGCAAATTGCATCACCAAGCACATTAGCCTCCGCGAAATCCCAGACCATGGGCAGCGCCTGTCGGTCGAATACATAGATTACAGCGGGCTCAGACGGCCGCCAGCGGCAGAGGGCGTTGTTGTGATCGGCACATAGGTCCAGCGCTAGGGCGAGGAAGGTCACCACCGTGGCGGCGCAGGCCTCGGCGTCGGCGGGGCGGAGCCCGGCGCGCTCGGCGTCGTGCCGGACATCTTCGCGCACCTCCCGCACCAGGTCCGACAGTGTCACCATCGCCGTGAGCTGGCGGGGGGTGAAAAGGTCACCCCAAATGGTGAAGCCGTAAGGCGCACATGTCCCACCAGTCAATCTCGATGGAACCTCACCTTCGGGCTTCCATGACGATTGTGCCTGGCTTGCGATTGCTTCCTGTTCGGCGGTCGCAGGAAGGTACAGCCTACCACCATTTCCCTCGGCCACGATGGCGACCAATCGCGCGCCTAATCGCCCGGCTTTTCCTTCCGCTTTGATATATTCGTCGGTAATCGGATCGCCGGTGAGGAGGCAACGAAACTGTGCCCGTCCGGTCTTGGTCCCCGTCTTTACGGTTGCTCGATCTTTCGGTGCCCCCGTGCGCACGACAAAGCGCCAGGTACCGGAAGCCCGATCCACGACCGGTTCCAGGTAGGCCTCGCTCCCTTTTTTGCTCGAAAGCCAGAAGGTGCTCATAAGTGGTACATGCGCTCCGCGCACCGCCGGGTTGGGGCTTGGCACCGTGCGTGCCCAGATCCAGGCGATGACCGGGAGTTCTTTGCCCACGTAGGGCGCAAGATCCGGCCGGTCTTCAGCCATCTCCGCCGTCACCTTCACCGGCGGGTAGAGGTGGCCGATCTTGGCCCGCGCCCATTCGAGGACGCGTCTTCCGTAATAACGGACGTCGGCGGCGAGGCCGGTGGCGCCGGGCCAGCTTACCGTGCCACCGATCTTCTGGCGGTCCCGGGGATTCACCGGGGGCCGGCCGGCCCAGCGGGGGATTAGTTCCAGGTTACATTTGTTAAGGAGCACGGCCACCGGATTGAGGTCACCCGCGTAGGCCTCGAACCCCAACCGCGCGGCCTCGAGCGGGATCGACCCTCCGCCCGCGAAGGGGTCGAGCACCGGCGGGAGCTTCCCGCCGCAGTGTTTCAACATCTCTTCCCGGGCCTCGGCGTAGACCTCGGGGTGCTTGTGGAGCTGTTTTTGCATCATCCGGCGGATGATATCGAAGAGCCGCTCCCTTTCCTTCTCTTGCGCCTCTTCGGTGGGAAACTTCTCCGGATGGGCGCTGGGGTCGTCCACGACAGAGGCGAAGAGCACCGCGCGCGCCACGGGCAGCGGCAGCCGCGCCCACCAGTGATGGATCCCTTTGGGATGCGGTCCGATCCCCGGCATCTTGTCGTAGGCCGAGGCGTCGTTGATCTCGGAAAGTGGAAGGGAGACTTCGATGAGTTTTTTGTGGTTATGGCTCATGACACTTTCTACTTCTCCTCTTATATATGAGCCATAGAAACTGCCCGAAAGTCTACGATCTGATTGTCCGCTATGGCTCATCTATGGCTCCATTTTTTCTTTATTGATCCATAGGGCCTGGATTCCAAATGATAGCAGTAATTGACCAAGATGCTCCTTAACTGCGATCTTTTCCTCGAGGCGGTTCCGTGGCAAACCAGAGTGACCATCGTTTTCGCGATTCAAGTCGTACTTTGCCTTCGTGGCGAAGCTCGTCCAGAAGGCGCTTGATGTGCGCGCGGGATAAAGATGGTACTACTTGTTGAAGTTCCTTCATCGCACAGCCATTCGGGAAAACGTCCTCCAGATGCTTGAGTAGAAGTGCCTTATTCTGCTCTCGATCCAACCCCTTCCGACGGGTGTAAACTCCTCGCTGGCCACTTGCGATATAAAACCGTCGCGCGAGTAAATACCGTGTACCTCGTCCCCGCCCGACGGTCTCGATGATTCCTAGCTCGATCATCCGGCGCACACGACGACGCAGTTCTTCGGGGATTGGTTCTTCACGGTGGATGCGAGCCAAAAGCAATAAGTCGTGCACATCGAAATTGACCTGCGTCTCTTGCCCGACGCGCTCGAGGAAGCGAACGAAGGCCGGGTCCTGAACCTGGCCGTGAAGGGTAAGCACCACATGATGTGCATCCGTCCCCGTGAAGTCGGGTTGGGGTTTGCCTTGACGGATGCTTTGTTCAAAGATGAGGTTCATCCCCTGCCCGGAACGTTCGACCAGACCGCAGCGTTGGAAGGCTTCAGCGATCCGGCGGTTGCGCGGCGCCTGCCAGTCGAGAATGTTCTCGACGGTAATGCCCGGTGGAAACCCTCCGGGGCTTTCGATCACGAGGCGTTTGGGGTACTGGCGCACGAAGACACTTCCGGGTAGTTGATAATCCCTATGGGCAACGGCGTTAAGCACCGCCTCGCGCACGGAGCGTTCGTCGAAGGCCGGGATATCCCGGAGGAACAGCCCATCCTGATAATGCTGCCGCTCGTTGCGCAGGTTGATGATCTGCCACAGCTCGTCATAAAAAGTAAAGAACCCCTGGCGGTATTCCTTACGGTCGGCCGCCGGACCGGCCGCCTCTGTGGAACGATATTCAAAAATCACCTCCGCCTGGGCAAGGAACCGACCCAACGCCTCCCGTGTACCGAACAAAATAAGGGCGGCGTAAGTAAGACCTTCCGGAAGCAACAACTCGGCATCGCGCAGTAGCTGTTCGTGGTTTAACCCGCTTAAGGCAGTGTTTCCCGATTTCTCGATCCAGCGCCGGCGGAAGTCTTCAATTGCTTGCGCATCCAGATGTTCCATTCCCGCGCCGGGGCATACCTCGGCGGAGAAATCGCGGCCCGTCTCCGCGAAGATGTTCCGCAGCTTGTCCTCGGACATTGAGACGAGACTATCTGCCTCTCGCGCCCAGTAGATGCCTTGATACTTCAACGGAGTGCCCAGCGGGCGGGAGGCCACCTCAAATACGAGCACCCGGCCATCCGGATGGGGGATCTCCTTTACATCAATTCGAACGGGAACCTGTTGCATGAGGGATCGGCGTGTATCTTCCGGCTGGGGGAACGCTTGCGTGCCCACAACCCGGCGAGGGCGGTGATCTGTTACTCCTAGGATTACCTTGCCACCCCCCTCATTGGCCAGCGCACAACAGTATTTCGCTAAGTTATCAAAGGAAAATTGGTTCTTAGCCTCCTTAAACTCAAGGCGTTCTCCTTCTTGGGCTTGCAACCATTGCTCCAACCGCTCCAGGAGTTCTTCCTGCGCCTTGCCTAAACTCACCTCGGCTCCTCCCCTCTGGCCAAAAGTTCCGTCAAACTATAGTTCACGCTCGTCACCCCGAAGTCCGGCTCCCGCCGGAAGGGGCGGCGGATATAATGTACCTTGTGTTGGCCGTCATCCAGAAACTCCACGATCGCCAGGATGTAGTCGTCGGGCTTGTTAAGCGAGGTAAGGATTTCATTCCTCGTGACCGTGATCACGTCGGCGTCTGAGTCCCGGCCTTTCACCTCGATGAACCGCAGCTTACCCGTGCGGGGGTCGCGGCTCTCGATGTCGTACCCGAGGTGCTCATCTTCCCGGTCGACCGGCTCGAAACCGAGGCGGCGCTCTATCTCCATGACGATCGCTCGGGCACGGGCGGCGACGGCCCGGTTATCCGTCGTCCGCCGGGTAGGCGGAAGGGGACGGCCTTGGATCTTCGCCAGAAGTCCTTTCGGCACTACCACAAAACCGCCCATCACCACGGGCGGAAGGGCCGAGATCTGGGCTTCCTGGTCGAGCTGCTCCATGCGTTTCTGGAGCCGAGCGGCGAGCTCGTCGGCCCGCCGCCGGGCCTCCTGGGAATTAAGCCGCGCGTTGACCTTCCCCGCCTGCTCCTGGAGTTTGAGTTCCTCGGCCCGGTGGTCCCAGTAGGCGATCTCCTTGGTGAGGCGGTCTTTTACGGCGGCACGGGTCTTTTCGATCCATTCCAGGCGTCGGCGGCGCACTTCTTCGAGATGCTCGGGCACCACCCGGGTAATGGCATAATTCAGCACGCGTTCTTCAAGCTCCCGGGAGATCCATGCGCATTCAGGACGGGAGAGGATCGTCTCGATGTCCGGCTCATCGGTAGCAAGCGGCCGGTAGTCGAGGTACGGCGCGTAATGAAGGTGCCGTGTCGTGCCGGTAGCATCTATTTCCACATAAAGCATACGGCGGGAGATCACGCGGCGTCCGCCGGAAGGAGTCGTACTTGCATCCTGGACGGCGTGCTCCAGGTAGAAGACGACCCGCGGCTTTTCGCCCGCATCCCGGTCATCCACCAGAACGCTACCCCGGCGGAGGAGATCGCGGTAGCGCTCGAGGACAAGGTCGATGACCGCCTCCAGCAGTGGATGGCCCGGACAGATGAAAGCCGCCAAAGGTTGGCCCGGCGGGGCGATGAGGTCTTTTTCAAAGGTGATCCGCTCATAACGGTGAAGCACCGGATCGCCGAGGCCGATAAGACGGTCCCGCTGACGGATGATCCCGGGTACATGCGTTATTTCGTAGCGGCGCGGTTCGCGCTGGCGTATGCTGCCGCCGAGGTATTTAAAAGCTTCCAGGAAAAACGACTCGATGTAGTGCGGTTGTAACCGTCGCGCCTCCGCCCGTTCCATATCTTCACGAATCTTCTGGAGGCGTGTAGCATCGATGACATCGTGGACCAACGCGCGCTCTTCGAGCAGATTACGCAGGTGGTCCGGGTCGAAGGCGTCGGCGATCACCTGATTGAGACGGGCCCGCACCTCGGGCCGCTCGCCGTAACGGATCGCCTCGATCAAAAGATCCCGGAGGGGTTTGCCCTCGAACTGCAGTTTACCCAGTACGTCGAAGACCTGTCCGCCGAGCCGTTGACGGGCCAATTCCAATTTTTGGAACAAGGTATGATATACATCGCCTTCCCGCGTCTCCACGGCCACGAGATTCCAGAGGTGGCACACCTCGGTCTGGCCTATCCGGTGAATGCGGCCGAAGCGTTGCTCGATGCGGTTCGGGTTCCATGGCAGGTCGTAGTTCACCATTAGGTGCGCCCGTTGAAGGTTGATTCCCTCACCCGCCGCGTCGGTGGCCACCAGTACCTGCACTTCCGGGTCGTGGAGGAAGGCCTCTTGAGCCTTGCGCCGTTCCTCCCGGCCCATGCCGCCGTGAATGGCGACCACGGCCTCCGGCCGGCCGAACAGGGTGGTGATGCGTTCGACGAGATAGTTTAAAGTATCCCGGTGTTCCGTGAAGATAACGAGCTTCTGCCGGGGTGAAGACACGGGTTTCGGGATGGAACTACCGCCGTAAGGTGATTGTTCTTCGCCGATACGATCCGCAAGGGCCCCCGGGGTAAAAATCTCCATCAAGAGGTTCGCCAGTTCACGATACTTACGGTCCTCGCCGCTACGCCGCACGGCCAGGGCCAGGGCTTCAAGGCGCTTAAGCGTGGCGATCTCCGCCTTAAGCTCCGTGATGGTCCGGGCGGCGGTGGCCCGATCGAGGATCTCTTCTTCTTTCTTCATTACTTCTTCCTCGGGCGCCTCTTCGAGATCCTCGATGTCTTCGACTTCCATAACCGGGGTAAGAATGGAGGAGACGGATACCGCAGCCCCGCGTTGTAATATTTCTAACTCCCTTAACTTGCTTTCCAGCCTTTCACGTCGACGTCGGAGGGACTGGTAGATGGCCTCGGGTGAAGAAGCGAGGCGGCGCTGCAAAATGGTCAGGGCGAAACCGACGGTACCCGCGCGCTTCTCGTCGGCGAGAGCCTCGGCCCGGTTAAATTCTTCGCGTACGTAGTCGGTTACTTCCTTATAGAGCCGTGCCTCTGGTTCCGAGAGCCGGTAAGGTACCGTGTAGGCAATGCGTTCCGGAAACAACGGAGTACCGTCGAACTTCACCAAGCGCTCTTTGACCATGCGCCGCATCAGGTCGGAAACATCCACTTGGTGAACGCCGTCGCGGAACCGTCCCTCGAACCTATCACCGTCCAAAAGGGCCATGAAGAGCTGGAAGTCTTCTTCTTTGCCGTTATGGGGGGTCGCGGTTAACAATAAGAAATGGCGCGTGATACCGGATAATAGCTGACCGAGCCGATATCGTTTGGTCCGCTTGATCTCGCCCCCGAAGAAAGTGGCCGACATCTTGTGGGCCTCGTCTACGATGACCAGGTCCCAACGGCATTCCGGTGCGGCAAGCTTTGCCTGGATCGCTTCATCCCGAGCACATTTATCCAATCGGGCAATGACGAACGGATTCTCCAGGAACCAGTTACCGGTGCGGGCCGCCTCCAGTTTATCGTTGGTCATGATCTCAAACGGCAACTGGAAGCGCCGGTAGAGTTCGTCCTGCCACTGTTCCACGAGGTTCCCCGGGCAGACGACCAGACAGCGTTGAAGATCACCACGGACCAGGAGTTCTTTGATCAGCAGCCCGGCCATGATGGTCTTGCCGGCCCCGGGATCGTCGGCCAGCAAGAAACGTAGGGGGTGACGCGGGAGCATCGCCTCATACACGGCGGTGATCTGGTGCGGTAACGGCTCTACCAGCGAGGTATGCACGGCCAGCACCGGGTCGAAGAGATGGGCAAGGCGGATCCGATACGCCTCGGACACAAGCCGGAAAAGCGCGCCATCGCCGTCGAAACTCCAGGGACGGCCGACCTCGACCAGTTCCAACCGGGGCTCATCCGAGCGATAAAGGAGCACATTGCCGACCCGGCCGGTTGGATCTTTATAGGTAAGTTCCATGGCATCGGTACCAAACCACTGGACGCTTACCACCGTAACCGTGGCGTCGGGAATAATGCCCCGCACGGAGGCATGCGGCCGGATCTCCTCGAGCTTCATTTAACGATAAACACCTCTTCTTGCCAAATCCCCCCGCGACCGGCTCTCTAGCATGGAAAGATCGAGCCCATTCCCGCGGCCATCAGAAATCCTCCTCTATCGGTGGATTAGGGGGGAATTACGTGTTAAGATTTTTGCCGAACCCCCCTTATTTCCTGCCGGTTCCCGCCGGAATGGGAACAACTCTAAATAAAATAAAAAAAGCCCCCGCCAAGGAAGCGAAAAAAGAAAGATATAAACGGCGGCCCCTCTACCCCTACCTAGCGGAGGTCCTCTTTTTCCGCCCTTCCTTCTTTATAC
>JAAYXC010000094.1 GCA_012516115.1 Bacillota bacterium
CAACGTACCCATCACCGAAGTCCGGGCCACCGGCGGCGGGGCCCGCAGCCGGTTCTGGCGGGAGATGCAGGCCGATCTCTTCGGGGTGGAGATGGTCACCATCAACGCCACCGAGGGCCCGGCCTTCGGGGCGGCCCTCCTGGCCGGGGTGGGCGTCGGCGTCTTCTCCAGCGTGGAAGAGGCGTCGGCCAAGACCACCCGGAGGGTGGAGACAACCCGGCCGGATCCTGCCCGTGGTGAAATCTACCGCCGGCAATACCGACTCTATCGTCGGCTCTATCCGGCCCTGGCCCCCCTCTTCCGGGCCAACGCCGGAGCGACCGAGGGATGAGTCTTTCCTCCCTCCCCGGCATCAAACGGCGCCTTATGGCATAAGTATTTACGACGGGGAGGGATGGGTTTGCGGCTTCTCAAGGTGGCGGCGATCCAAGCCGGGGTCGATCCCCACTGGCGAAGGGAAGAATGGCTCGATCATCTCCGGTGGCAGCTCGCCGCCTGCCGCGAAGAAGGGGTGGGCCTGGCGGTCTTCCCCGCCTGGACCGGTTGTTACGAAGAAACCTTCCCCCACGGTTTCCCTTGGCGGGCGGCCGGGGAACTCCTCGGCCTCCTGGGCGGGCTGGCCCGGGAGGCCGGGGTTTACCTCGTCCCGGGCACCATCCCCATCCGGGAACAAGAAAGGATCTTCTTGCGCAGTTTTCTTTTCTCCCCCACCGGCCACTGCCTCGGTTACCAGGACCAGCTCTGTCCCCCCGCCGGGTACGAAGCCGGTACGGAGCTTGTGGTTTTCCCCACCGTCTGGGGAAAAGTGGGCCTCCTGATCGAAGGGGATGCCACCGTCCCCGAACTCGCTCGCTTCATGGTCTGCCGCGGGGTGGAGATCGTTTGCCACCCCACGGCTTCTCCTCTTCCCGGACCACCTTCGCGCCATGGTTTGCCCCAGGTGGTCCAAGCTTACCGGGTTTTCGGTGTCCAGGCCCCTTTGATCGGTCTTTTTGCCGGCCAAACCTACCGAGGGAGGGCCAAGGTATTGGTACCCAGGGCGATGACCGACGATGAAAGCGGGGTTATGGCCCAGGCCCGGGATCCTTCGGCCACCGAGATCGTCACGGCCACGGTGGACCTCGACAAGCTGGAACGCCTGCGCGCCGGAGACGATGGTCTCCATCCCTTCCTCTGTCGGGATGAGTTACCGGCCGCTTATCGACGTCTGGAACAATTCGTCCGGGCGGCCCCGGAAGAGTGAGGACAGGGAGGCTGGTCCGCATGGATAGCACCAATCTGATCCGGGCCACCACGCGACCCCTCCTGTGGTGGCGCACGCGTCCCCATGGGATCGCGGGGAAGATCCGACGCCACGCCAGGCCTTCTTGTCCCCCACCGGGAGAAAAACACCTGCGGGTGGCCGTGGCCCAGGTCCGTGCCGTACTTTCGCCTTCTTTCCGCCATTTCGCCGGGCGAATGGAAAACTTCGCCCGGGCGGCCGCCGAGGTCGGGGCGGAACTCCTGGTCTTACCGGCCGATAACGGTACGCAACTTTTCGGTCTGGTCCCCGGTCTTGCGGGCGGGTGGGAAGACGGTCTTCCCGCTGAGGCGGCCATCCGTTTGGCCTCCCCTCATCTTTCGCGCGCCTTTACCGGGCTTTTTACCGTCTTGGCCGCCGCCTACAGGCTGACCATCGGCGCCGGGAGCATCAAAGACTCGGCCCCGGACGGCCAGCCGGTGGAAACGGTCTATTGGTTCAGACCGGAGGGTGGGGGGTTTGGACGGCAGGAGAAACTGTATTTAACGCCGGAGGAGATGAAGCGGGGTTTTCGCCCGGGCGGAAAACTCCTTCCCTGGTCGATGGGTAAGGCCAGGCTGGTCTGCCTTCTCTCGCGGGAGGCTTATTGCTATGAACCTTTTCGGATAGCCCTGGCCGCCGGAGCGGATCTGGTGGTCTTATCCGCCGCCGAGCGGGCGGGGAACGATGGATGGTCCCTCTGGGATGGGTTATGGGCCCGGGTCCAAGAAAGTCCCTGTTATGGGGTGGCAAGCCATCTCGTGGGTTCCTTTTTCGGTCTCCGTTTGGTCGGGCAAAGCGGCATCTATACCCCGGCCGGTCTCCACCCTGCGCAGGAAGGGATCCTGGCCGTGGCGGAAGAAGGAGAAGAGAGGCTTTTCTGGGCCGATCTGGATCTCTATGCGCTGCGTACCTGGCGGCAAACGCATCCACCGGTCTTACCCTTCGGTCTGTTGAAAAAGGTGTTTTACGTCCCGTTCGCCGATAAAGAGGGATTAGAGGAAAAGCAGGAGCAAAAGGAGCGGGAGGAGGAACTGGCCGCCGAGCACGACGAGAAAGGTCCGTCCGCGGCTCAGGCCGTGCCCCAGAAGGAAACCGAAGTAAAGAAGGAAGAAGCTCCATCCATTGGCGAAAACGAAGAAGAGCTGGCTCCAGAAGGTCTGGGGGAAGAGGAGCAAGGGGAAGACGAAGAGATAGGGAGCGCCGGCACACCCGTAAAGCAGGAAGCTGGTTCCGAACTCCCTCCTGCTTCCGCAGAGGCGGGCCAGAAGATGCAGGAGGAGGGCATTGACTACCCAGGAGAAGAGGACTAACAGGGGCGCGAGGAGAACGATGCCCACCGCCCAGTATGGCGAGGGTTTACCGGTTTTCGCCGGGGTAAGGAGACCGGAGAAACTGACGAGGAACGCGGCATAGATCGGGCTCTGACCCAGAAGGACCATCCGACTTACCAGCCGGAAGGGCCGTCGAACCAGCAGCTCGGGCAGGACCAGATGGGGGGTGCGGACAAGCCTAAAAGCGGTGGAGAAAAGTTCTTTCAGCATTCAATAGCCCCTTCGTTCTCGGTTATAATGGACGATGATCCTACTTAAGCTTCGCCAAAGCCCGGCGGACTCCTGCTTGCCCGCCGGGGCAAGGAGGAGACGGTGCGCGTCGCCCTTTTTACCCTCGGTTGTAAGGCCAACCAGTACGATACGGCCACCATGGCCGACCTTTTCCGGCGGCATGGTTACGAGATCGTGCCTTTTCCGGCCCCGGCCGAGATCTACGTCATCAACACCTGCTCGGTGACTGCGGAGGCGGTGCGGAAGTCGCGCCAGCTCGTGCGGCGGGCTTACCGGGCCAATCCCCAGGGGGTGGTGGTCTTGACCGGCTGTTATGCCCAGACCGGTACCGAGGGTGAGCATGCCTCCCTGCCGGAGGCGGTGTTGGTCGTGGGGCCCCAGGACCGCGGGAAGATCGTGGATCTGGTCGAAGCATACCTCCGTGACCGCCGGCCCCGGCGCCTCGTTCGCCCCCCGGGGGTCGAACCCCGTTTCCTCGACCTGCCGGCCCCGACTTTTGCCGAGCACACCCGCGCCTGGTTAAAGATCGAGGACGGCTGCGACCAGCGCTGCGCCTATTGCCAGATTCCGCTGGCCCGCGGTCCGGTAAGAAGCCTCCCCCTCCCGCGCGTACTCGAAGAAGCCGGGAGGCTTCTGGCCGCCGGCTACCGGGAGCTGGTCTTGACCGGGATCCACCTGGGGGCTTACGGCCACGACCTGGGGGACGGGAGCGACCTGGCCCGGGTGGTGGAAACCCTGGATTCTTTACCGGGTCTGGTCCGCCTTCGTCTGGGTTCCATCGAGCCCAACGATTTTTCTCCCCGGCTCATCGCGGCGCTGGGCCGGGCCCGAAAGGTGGCACCCCATCTTCATATCCCCCTCCAGAGCGGGGCCGACCGGGTTTTAACCCGCATGGGCCGGCCCTATCGCGCGGCGGATTATGCCGCGCGGCTGCAAGAGCTCCGGGAAGCCGTGCCCGGACTCGCCGTCTCCACCGATCTCATGGTCGGTTTTCCCGGGGAAAGCGAGGAGGATTTCGCCGCCAGCCTGGCCTTTGCGGCGGAAATGGGTTTTTCGCGCATGCACGTCTTCCCGTTCTCCCCGCGGCCTGGGACCCGGGCCGCTTCTTTCCCGGATCAGATCCCTCGGCGCGTACGGGACGAACGGGCCCGCACGGCCATCGAGCTGGCCGGCCGGTTGGCCCTCCGTTTTCATCGGACGCTTTTGGGCAGGGAACTGGTGGTCCTCGTCGAAGAAAAAAAAGGAGATCTTTGGCGCGGACTGGCCGGTCAATACGTCGAAACCAGGTTCCCGGGGGAAGGGGCTTTGAAAAACCGTTTGGTGGTCGTAAGAGGCCGGGAAGCCCACCCCTGGGGGGTACTGGCCGGCCCGCCGGAACGGATAGAATAGTTCCCGTGGATTGAGCTTACCCAAAAGACCAGTTTATGGAAAGGGATGGAAAATGGGCGAATGTGTTTTCTGTCGGATCATCGCCGGTGAGCTACCGGCCACCATCGTGTACCAAGACGATAAGGTAATGGCTTTCCGCGACATCCACCCGGTGGCCCCGACCCATGTGCTGATCGTCTCCCGGGAGCACATTCCGGATCTACGGGCCCCGGAGGCCGCCGACCGCGATCTGATGGCGGCGGTGGCCAAGGCCATCCGACTTATCGCGGAAAAAGAGGGCCTTTTGGCCGAGGGTTTCCGGGTGGTGAGCAATACCGGCGTCAAAGCCGGTCAATCGGTTTTCCACCTGCATTTTCACCTTTTAGGTGGACGGGAACTGGGCGCGCTGGGTTGATAAAAACTATATATCTTTCCCGCATTTCGGACAGCAAGCGAAGTCGGTGCCCACTTTCGTGCCGGAGAAAGGACAGTATTCACCCGGAGCGTATCCGAGGGCTTGGGCGATCGGATCGGTTTCCTCGTCCCCCGCGGTGATGTCGAAATCGCTCACCCTATTACGGGCGATAGCGTTATAAAAATTGTACACCGCCATTCCGATGACCACGAGGACGAAGACCGCCCCGAAAAGGGGAAAAAACGGCGGCGCGCCTATGGAGATGGCGCTGCAGGTCCAAACTACGCCGAAGATCGCCACGAGAATGCCGCCGATTCCGACCATAAGGGATGGCGCGCCCGGATCGCGCCGAGCCCCGGCTGTCGGCGAAGTATGAAAAAAACAGGTGATATTTCGTCGCTGACGCTTCTGGGGTGCGTTTTTCAAGCTGATGGCTTTTAGATAAACACTGATCTTAACAAAACCGGTTACTACTCCCATATAAAACCCATTTTAGAGGTATTAAAATTGTTATTAGCAACCCTGATTATTTATTTTTTTTATTCAATGATAATAGTTATTAGTCTATTCTATAAACAAAGATTGACAATATTTATTTTTTTATCGGTTATTATTTTGGACTTAACGTACCGAAATTTTACAACATGGGTG
>JAAYXC010000095.1 GCA_012516115.1 Bacillota bacterium
CGTTTCCTTCTCCAGGGCGACCACCGATGGCTCGCGAATAACGATCCCTTTCGTCCGGACGTAAACCAAAATGTTAGCCGTCCCGAGATCGATCCCGATGTCGGTCGCCCATCCCCACCACCCCCCAACCCCCTCCCCCGGGTAGCCTTGGCGGCGGGGAATCGAGGTATATTTTTCTTCTACGTTTTTTTCGCACTTCCTCCTTTTTTCGTCCCACTTTTTGCCTGGGTCTGGTATTTTCTCCGCGTGGCTTCGCCCCCCCGGAGATGGCGTTCCGCTTTATTCGCCTCCAATACCCTCTTTACCTCCCGGGCCAGGTTGCGGTTCAAGCCGTAAAGACGCTCGGTCACATCCTTATGCACCGTGCGATTGCTCACACCAAAACGTTTGGCGGCCTGACGAACCGTGGCCCGACGATCGATTATATATGTGCTAAGGTCCATGACCCGCTTATGGATGTAATCTTTCAACTCACCCCACCCTCTCCCCGGTTTTGGTACATCATATGTGAGGAAACAGGGGGGTTATGTGGCCGGTGACGTGGAAGGAAGCCGTTCCCGACGACGACTCACCCCAAACCGGGGAAGAGATTCATCGGGTCGACGGGACTTCCACCCCGTTCGACCTCCAGGTGGAGAAAGTCACCCCAAGGATAGCCCAGGACTTCCCCGGCCGCGACCCGCGCGCCAAGAGCGGGGGAAACCCGCGTCAGACCCCCGTAGCCCGACCGCCACCCACCACCGTGGTCGACGGTGACGAGCATTCCACCTTCCTCGTAAGGTTTAACCTCCACCACCTCCCCGGCGGCGATGGCGACGACCGGCTCTTCGGCCTTGACCGTTAGGTCCACCCCTCGATGGTAGGCCCAGGAACGCGTCGCTTCATCGTACCGCCAGCCCAGACCACGCCACAGGCGGCCGCGGCAGGGCAGGACGAACCGCGTGGGGTCCACGGCCGGCGTGGCCGTCGCCGCCGGTTTCTCCCGGAGATGGTCGGCCACCATCGCCTCCCAGGCCGCACCCACCTGGGTCGGGTCCTGGGCCAGGTTGATGGGACCCGATGGGATGGCCGACGCTTTTTTTTCCCGCCGCGCGATGGTGGCCGAAGGGCCCCTGCGGTGGGCAAGGAACTCCGTGGTGGCCAGGAAGGCCAGGAGGACGAGGAGGACGAAATAAGGGAGGTTCCGCCGGTTAAACCACGGCCGACAATGCTGGCGCCAAAAGCGGGCCAGCTTTTTCCGTCGCCACCGTCGACCCGAGGATGCCATGCGTTCCATCTTCTCTCACCTCGGGTCTAGGTTTCCCTTCCCGGCCGCCGTTAATCAAGCCTGAGCCGGCCGAGCTGCACACCCGGATAGTAGTGCCGAAGGATGCGGCGGAAATCCACTCCTTGTCGGGCCATGCCTTCGGCCCCATACTGGCAGAGGCCGACCCCGTGCCCGTTCCCCCGCACGGTGAAGATGAGGTCCTCATCCTGGGCCCGGACGGAGAAATCGGTGGAGCGAAGGCCGAAGACGGCACGAGCCGCAGGACCACGCAGCACCCGCCCCCAGAGACGAAGGGTGGCCACCCTCCCCGATGGGGTCCGGGCCAGGATCGCTAGATCCCGGGGCGGGCCCGTGACCTTCCCCGCGAGCCCCAACCGACGGGCTGCCTCCTGCCAAGAAAGCCGTCTGGTCGAATGAAGACGGGGCGAGAAGAGATCGTAACCACAGCATACGCTTACCAGGTAGGGGAAGGCCCTTCCCCAGACGGCCGTCGCGTCCTCGGTCCTTCCCCCGCAGGTGGAATGATAGACCGCTTCGATGGGCCGCCCGGCGTAAAGGAGGATCAGGCCCCGCGTCTCCTCCACGGCCCGCGCCAGGCGGGCGTAGAGCCATGGATAACGCCATCCCCATTTCCGCCTTAGTTCGGCCGCGGAGAGCCACGCCTGTCCGTCTTCCGGGCGGTCGCAGAGATCGGCGGCCGGAGAATGTCGACACCCCGGGCCACCGAACCGCTTCATTCTCTTTATCGCCATCGTCCTGGCCGCCACGGCCTGCGCCTTCAGGGCCTCCAGATGAAAAGCGGCCGGAACTTCGGCCGCCAGTACACCCACGAGATATTCCTCGAGCCCCAGGCGCAAGAGCCGTCCGGTGGCGGCATGATAGAGAACGATCGTCGTTCCCGTTCCCCCACCCGCCGGTGGGCGGAGAAAACAACCACGCACCAAGAGGGCGGGCAACAGAAGAAGCGTGAAAAAAAGCGCCCCCAACGCAAAGAGAAAAAGGCGCCGGAACATCGGTGGTTCACCTAACGGAGGAGACGCCGGAGGAAACTCCGCCCCCTCTTCGCCAGGTCCTCTTCGGCATAGACCAACGAGGTAACGAGGCCATCCACCTCCATCCGGCCTTCATCCAGGTTCAAAAGCTGCAGATGGAGATCGCGGCCCCGGACGAACAGGGCACCGGCCGTGGTCTCCAGGGCGATCTCCTCCGTGGTAAAGCCGGCCACGTTCTGCACCCCTTCCAGGGAAAGCCGTTTGCGCTCGGCGAGGACCAGGCGGTGAACGGGACCCATCTCCCGGGCCTTTTGCTTCTCTTCGGGCATCACGCCACCTCCCGTCCTACCATTCTTATGCCGGCGGGCCGGTGACGATGACAGAATGACCGGCGATCCCTATGAGGTGGGAAACAAAGCCGCGCCATGACTTGATTTTGGGCCATATATATTTTTAAAAATGAGCAATGACGGGACTTTGTAAATTAAATGGCCTCTACTCTTGACATTCGACATGAGAGAGGATATATTAATAGCAACATCCGCCAGGGAGAAATCCCCCGGCCCGCTTCGATGCCCCTGGGCCCTGGTTATCGGGTCAAAGGTAGGGGAAACGGAACTTTGTCCACTCCGGTCGGTCGCGGACCGGAACGAGAGTCTAGGATGAAGGAAGGGATGCC
>JAAYXC010000096.1 GCA_012516115.1 Bacillota bacterium
CCTCATCTTCAAGGCCATGACCATCGCCGCCTTGGCCTTGGCGCTCGTGGTGACGGTGACCATGGTCTTGACCTTCACCGAAAAAGGGGCCACCTTCATCCAGCTCCTCTTCGAGGTCACCTCGGCCTTCGGCACGGTCGGACTCTCGACCGGGATTACGCCGCACTTGACGGATCTGGCGAGGGTGCTTATCATATTAACCATGTTCATCGGTCGGCTCGGGCCTTTGACCGTGGCCGTGGCTCTGGCCCAACGGACGAGGCCGGGCCGGGTGGAGTACATCGAGGACCGGGTAATGATAGGGTAAAGAAAAGACTTATTCCGCCTTACCGGTGCAGGAGAAGGCCGGCGAAAGAGGTAGGACGCGAGGAGGGACCTTGCGATGCGGCGTCAGTTCGCGGTCATCGGGCTGGGTCGATTCGGCACGAGCGTGGCCCGGACGCTCTTTCATCTTGGGCAGGAGGTCTTGGCGGTCGACATCAACGAGGACCGGCTCCGTTATGTGAGCGAGGAGGTCACTTCCACCGCCATCGCCGATACGACCGACGTGGCGGCCTTAAAGAGTATCGGCATCCGGAACTTCGATGTGGCGGTAGTGGCCATCGGCGGCGATGTGCAGGCTAATATCATGACCACCCTCCTCCTTAAAGACCAGGGCGTGCCCTTGGTCGTGGCCAAGGCCTTAAACAAGATGCAGGGGCGGGTCCTGGAGAAGGTGGGTGCGGACCGGGTCGTCTATCCCGAACGGGAGATGGGCAAACGCGTGGCCCACAGCCTCGTCTGCCCGAACCTGGTGGACTATATCGAGATTGCCGCCGGGTACCGGGTGGAGGAGATGGTCGCGCCCCGCTGGATGCACGGCAAGACGCTCGGCCAGATGGAGCTGCGGAAGAAGCACGGGGTGACGGCCATCCTCATCCGCCATGCCGACGGGACCATCGATTTCTCCCCCGGCGCCGACGGCATGGTCCGGGAAGGGGACATCCTGGTTTTGGCCGGCGCGGTGGAGGATTTGGATCGGCTCGAACAGAAAGACTAGGGCAGGAAAAAGATCGGGCGCGGCGAATTAAAGCCGCAGCCATCATGAGGTGTAAGGAAGATGCGCGAAGTCTGGGAAGAGATCCTCGTCGCGGAAAAAAAGGGAGAAGAGATCCTCGCCGCGGCGAAGAAAGAGGCCGCGGCGATCCTGGCCAAGGCCGAGGAGGAGGCCGCGACGGTGCTGGCCAAAGGCGAGGAAGAGGCGAAGCGTAGGGGCGAGGCGTCTCTCGCCGCGCGCCGCCGACAGGCGGAGGAAGCGGCCCGTGACCGCGCGACCCAGGCCCACAAAGAAATCGAGGAAGAGATCGCCGCGGCCAGGAAGAACCTGCCGGCGGCCGTAAGCCTGATCGTGGAGAGGGTGATCGGCTGATGGCCGTAGCCAGTATGCACCGGTTCGTGCTCTACGGCCTCCGGCGGGACCTGCCGAGTTTTCTCTCCGTGCTGCAGGAGATGGCGGTAACGGAGATCGAACCGCCGACGGAGATGGAGGAAGAGGCCACCCCGTGGGCCGGACAGGCCGTCGAGGCCCTGGAACGGGAGATCGGCGAACTGGAGCGGGCGGTGGCCTTCTGCGAACGGTTCGCCCCCCGGCGTCCGAACTTCATCGAACAGTTCGCCGGGGTGAAGACCGTCCTCGCCGAAGAAGAGTTCCGCGCCTATGCTCATGATGAGGCCAGTTTGCGGAAGATCTTGGCCCGCCTGAAGGAGATCGAGGCCGAACACGCCCGCCTGGGGGCCGAGCTCCACGAGCGCCGGGGCCTTCTGGCCCAGCTTGAGCCTTGGCGCGGCCTCGGCCTTACCCGCTCCGAGCTCGAGGGGACCCGCCACGTGGCCGTGATCCTGGGCCTTGTCCCGCCGAAGGCGGTGGAAGGGTTAAAGGCGGCCTTGCGCGGGGAACCGCGGGCGGTCTTGCGCGTGGTCTCCGCCGACGAACGCGAGGCGCGGCTCGTCATCTTTTGGCCGCGGGAGGCGGAGCTTGGGGTCCTCTTGGGGGACCTCCCCTTCGTCCAGACCTCTCCGCCGGCCTTTGCCGGCCGTTTAGAGGAGGCGGTCGCCGAAGAGGAGGCGGCCTGCGCCCGGCGGACCTTCTCCACCTGCCTCTCCGGCACCCAGCCGCCCAGACCGAAGGAACGCTTGCCCGCCAGGAGCTTCTCCGCCGCCTTGAACTTCGCCAGCTCGCTGCGGAGGTGGTCGAGACGAGCCTCGATCCGCGGCCGTTCCACTGCCAGGCGTCCCGCCTCGGTGGCCAACGAAGCCAGTGCCTCCTCCAGCCGGGCGCAGGCCGCCTCCTCTTCGGGGACCGCCTCCTCTAAACGGCCGGCACAGGCCGGCGGAGAGGTCTGGACGAAGGGGAGGTCCCCCAAGAGG
>JAAYXC010000097.1 GCA_012516115.1 Bacillota bacterium
CTTGTGGGATTGCCCAGGAAATTATCCCCCCGGGTCCTTTTGGCCGCCTGGTTGGCCGGGAAGGGCCTTTTAACCGCCTTATGTTTAATCAAGCGGTTCCGGCCCGATCTGGTGGTGGGGACCGGGGGATATGTTTGCGGGCCGGTGGTCCTGGCCGCCGTGCTCTGCGGAGTGCCCAGCGCCATCCAGGAACAGAACGCCTTCCCCGGGCTGACCAATCGTCTTTTGGGACGTCTGGTCCGGCGGGTCTTTTTAGGTTATGAAGAAGCAGCCCGTTATTTCCCTCCCGCCAAGATCATGGTCACGGGTAATCCCATCCGCCGGGACATCCTGGGCGTCGAAAGGGTGGCGGCGGCGGGAAGACTCGGATTGGATCCTGCTCTCACGACGATCCTGGTCATGGGGGCGAGTCAAGGGGCCCGCAGTTTAAACGAAGCCCTCTTGACCTGTCTACCCCGGCTTCTACTGCAACCGCGCCTGCAGGTCCTCCACATCGCCGGGCGTCGGAATTACGAGACGGTCCAGGAAGCCCTGGCCCACCTTCGTCTCCCGCCGGCCATGGCCGCCCGGGTGGTGGTGGCGCCGTACATTTATAATATAGCGGACGCTTACGCCGTGGCCGATCTGGTCGTCTCCCGGGCCGGGGCCATCAGCCTGGCGGAGATGACCGCGCGCGGACTACCCTTGATCCTCGTCCCGTTTCCGTACGCAGCCGCCGACCATCAAGTCTTTAACGCCCGGGCCCTGGAGGCCAAAGGGGCGGCCAGAGTGATCCTGGATCGTGAACTGGACGGCGAAAGACTTTACCGGGAGATCGCGGTTCTCTTACGTGACCCTTCCCGGCTGGTCCGGATGCGACGGGCCAGCCAGGCCTGTGGTCGGCCGGAGGCCACCGAGAAGATCGTCACCGGATTAATGGATTTGTTGGATCGAAGAAGGACGTCTTTTTCATCAACACCATCGGGGACAAGCCCGGGCGACCGGTAGGTAACCGGGCCGTGCCTCCTGCATATGATGGCTAGCGTCCCCTCGTTGGCCGTTCCTCGAACGGAGAACGGCCGGGTCGGTAACCTGGAGGTGTCTTGGCATGGAAAGGTTGGTCATTCGGGGAGGGCGGCGTCTGGCGGGAACCGTCCGGACCAGCGGGGCGAAGAATGCGGTATTGAAACTCATGGCCGCCTCCATCCTGGCCAACGAGCCGTGCTTGATCCGAAACGTGCCCCGCAAGATCAGCGATGTGGAGGTCATGATCGGCGTCTTGCGCGGGCTCGGCGTCAAGGTGGACTGGGAGGATCCCACCAGCCTGCGCCTCGATCCCCGGGGCGAGCTCGGTTTCCATGCCCCCGATGAACTGGTACGGGAAATGCGGGCTTCGATCCAGGTCATCGGTCCCCTCCTCGGGCGCGTGGGCCACGCTCGGGTCTATCAACCGGGGGGTTGTGTGATCGGACAGCGGCCCATCGACCTTCACCTCAAGGGTTTTGCCGCCCAGGGCGCCGAGGTGAGGGAGGAGCACGGTTACATCGAGGTCATCGGGGAGAAATTGCAAGGGGCCGAAATACATCTCGATTTCCCCAGCGTGGGAGCGACGGAAAACATTATGGCCGCGGCCATTCTGGCCGAAGGGACCACGATTATCAGGAACGCGGCCAAGGAACCGGAGATCATCGAGGAACAGAATTTTTACAACCGCCTGGGGGCCCGCATAAGGGGCGCGGGAACGGACACGATCCGGATCGACGGCGTGGAAAGTTTGAACCATCGAGAGATCGATTATAGTGTCATTCCGGATCGGATCGAGGTGGGGACCTTCATGATCGCCGCGGCCTTGACCGGCGGAGATGTGACGGTCCAGGATGTCATTCCCGAACACGTGGAGGCGATCTCGGCCAAACTCCGGGAGATCGGGGCCGAGGTCACCCGCGGCGAGGATTCCCTTCGCGTCCTCGGCCGCGGTCGGCCCAAGGCGGTGGACGTCACCGTCCTGCCTTATCCCGGTTTTCCCACCGATCTTCAATCGCCCATGGCCGCCCTCCTTTCCGTCGCCGACGGGACGAGCATCATCACCGATCACGTTTTCGAGGCGCGTTTCCGCTACGTGGACGAACTCCTCCGGATGGGGGCCAACATCCGGGTCGAAGGACGGAGCGCCATCGTCAAGGGGGTGCCCCGGCTCTCTGGGGCGGAGGTCGTGGCGCCGGATCTGCGGGGGGGAGCGGCGTTGGTTCTGGCCGGGCTGGTGGCGGAAGGGGAGACGACCATTTATGGGACCAAGCACATCGACCGTGGCTACGAAGAGATCGAACGAAAATTCCAAGGGATCGGGGCGGAGATAGAACGCGTTATTGACTAAGCCCATCCTTGTTGTTATAATCGTTGGCGTGATGTCTAAACTCGTCCGCTCGGGCCGGGCTATAAACTCCTTTTCGTAGGATGCCTTGGCACGGCGCGACTCCCATGGGAGGTGCGGGGAACTGTACGCGATCATCAAAACGGGAGGCAAACAATTACGGGTTGAGCCCGGCCAGACGGTGAAGGTGGAAAAACTCTCTGCCCAGAAAGGGGAGACGGTGGAATTCACCGAAGTGCTCCTCGCCGGGGGCGAAGGCGAATTATACATCGGACGTCCCTTCGTCACCGGGGCCAGAGTGTGGGGCAAGGTGCTCGGCACGGGCAAAGGCCGCAAGATCCTGGTCTTTCATTATAAGCCCAAGAAGAACATCCGGCGGCGAAGAGGGCATCGCCAACCGTTCACCATGGTCCGCATCGAGGCCATTGAGGTCTCTTCCTGAGTTTCCTCGCCGATGAATGGGTTAAAAGGGAGGGAGAAGCTTTGGCACACAAAAAGGGCGTAGGTAGTTCACGTAACGGACGCGACAGCGCCGGTAAGAGGCTCGGCGTGAAGAGATACGACGGCCAATTCGTCCGGGCCGGTTCGATCCTGGTCCGCCAGCGCGGGACCAGGGTCCATCCCGGTTTGAACGTGGGCCTGGGCAAGGATGACACGCTCTTCGCCAAGATCGACGGTTACGTAGAGTTCCACCGAATAGGCCATTCCGGCCTGAGGCGAGTGGATGTCCATCCGGAGAAGCCGGCCCTGGTCGGCGCCTGAGCGCAAGCGAAGTTTACGTCGATGTAGACCGCCGCGAGGCGGTCTTCTCATTACGCCTGGCCTCACCGGTCGCCCATCGGACGGAAAAACTCATCCTCCGGTTCCACCGCGGTGGAGCGGGAATTAAGATATTGAAACCCTTTAGCGAGGTGCGGACCTTGTTCCTCGATCTGGTGCGGATCAAGGTTGCGGCCGGCCGGGGTGGCGACGGCGCGGTCAGTTTTCGACGGGAAAAGTACGTACCACGGGGTGGTCCCGATGGAGGAGACGGCGGCCGTGGCGGTGACGTGCTTCTCGTCGTCCGGGAGGATCTTTCCACTCTTTCGGCCTATCGTTTTGAGAAAAACTTCCGTGCCGGGGACGGCGTCCGTGGTGGTCCGGCCGGCCGGACCGGAGCTGACGGCCGTGATTGCGTCCTGGCCGTGCCACCGGGGACCGTGGTCCGTGAGGCGGAGACCGGCACGGTCCTGGCCGATCTGGTGGAACCGGGGAGCACGATCGTGGTGGCCAGGGGTGGCCGCGGCGGTCGGGGCAACGCGCGTTTTGCCACGCCGACCCGCAAGGCTCCGCGCTTCGCCGAACGGGGTGAACCTGGAGAAGCCAGGGTTCTCGAGTTGGAATTGCGTCTTCTGGCCGATGTGGGGCTGGTGGGGTTACCGAACGCGGGCAAGTCCAGTCTCCTCGCCCGGGTTTCGGCGGCGAGGCCTAAAGTGGCCGCTTATCCCTTCACCACCCTTACCCCGGTCCTGGGGGTGGTGGAGATGGAAGAGACCGCCTTCGTCTTGGCCGATCTGCCGGGGCTGATCGCCGGCGCCCATGCCGGTGCCGGCCTGGGCCTTGAGTTCCTTCGTCATGTGGAGCGCACCCGGGTATTGATCCAGGTCATCGACGCCGCCGCCACGGACGGGGTCAATCCGGAAGATGCCTTCGTCCAGATCGACGAAGAGCTGCGTCTTTACCGGACCGAGCTTGCCGAAAAGCCCCGCCTGATCGCCTTGAACAAGATGGACCTTCCCGCCGCCAAACAGGCCGCACCGGCCGTGGCGGAGAAGCTTCGGACCAAAGGTTTTGAAGTTTTTTGTGTCTCGACCGCCACCGGGGAAGGGCTCGCTCCCCTCCTTCGCCGGACGGCGGCGCTCCTTCTTACCCTGCCGCGACCCGCCCCTCTTCCGGGGGTTATCTCGCCGGAACAGATCCCGATGCCCCTTTCCATCGAAAAAGAAGGGGAGGTATGGGTGATCAAGGGCGGCGGAATCGAACGTCGCCTGGCCATGACCGATCTGGGGAACGAGGAAGCCCTGCGTTACTGGCAGGGATGGTTGGCCCGGAAGGGCATCCTCGATGCCCTGCGTGAGGCCGGGATCCGACCCGGTGACACGGTTCGCATCGGGGAGACCGAGTGGACCTGGGAAGACTAACCACCATCCGGGACGAAAGGGGGATGCCGCGTGGTACGAACCCGGCCCGTGGAAGAGGCCGATACGGTTCAGGCGGTGGCGCGTGCTTTGACCATCCTGGAAGGCTTGGCCCAGGCGGGCGGGCCCGTGGGCCTTTCCGAGCTTGCCCAACGGGTCGGCCTTAAATTGACCACGACCCATCGTCTCCTTTCCACTCTGGTGGCCTGTGGGTTCGCCGAACAGGAACCCATCACCCAGCGTTACCGTCTGGGCATCAAGGCCCTGGAGATCGGGAATGCCGCCCTGGCCTCGGCGGATCTCCGCACCGTGGCGCGGCCCTATCTCCGTGAACTGGTGGATCGGTTGAACGAAACGGCCAACCTGGCCATCCTCGACCGCGGGGAGGTCGTCTATATCGACCAGATCGAGGCCAACCAGATCGTCATCGTCAAGATGTTCGCCCGGATCGGCAGTCGGGGTCCGGCCCACTGTACGGCTTCGGGGAAAGTTCTCTTGGCCGGCCTCCCCGAGGAAGACCTCGTCCTTCTCCTCCGGAAGATGCCTTTGCAACGTTTTACCGAAAAGACCATCACCGACCCCGAGCACCTTCTGGCCGAGCTCCGCGCCATCCGTGCGCAGGGATTCTCCCTCGACCGGGGGGAACGGGACGAAGGAGTCTTCTGCGTGGCCGTACCGGTAAAAAACCATGAAGGTAAGGTCATCGCCGCGGTCAGTATCTCGGCGCCGGCCGTGCGGGCGGACGAAGCGACGGTGGCCACCAGGTTCCTTCCGGTGGTGAAGTCCGTGGCCGAGGCCATCTCGGCCCGGATGGGGTTTTCGGCCTGTGTGGAACGGAAATGAGGGAAAACGGGGATGGGGATCGCGTTTAACTCTTGTCAATCGGCCATATGTATGCTAGAATAATGTGGAGGTTCGGAAAGAGTGGGTCGTCACCCACTCTTTCGTATTGTACCAGGGATAAAGACAGAGGCGAAAGATGGGTGGTTTTACCGCCATGTCGAAGACTATGGAAAGAATCCGGGTCATTGGAGAGGAAGCCGCCCGCGAGTTCGGCTTTGAGCTCGTTCTGGTGCAGCTGGTGAAGGAACGCGGACAATGGATCCTCCGGTTCGTCCTCGACAAGCCGGGGGGGATCGGCATCGCCGATTGCGAACGGTTTAGCCGCCGGGTAGAACCGCTGGTGGAAGCGGTGGATCCGGTACCCCATAGCTATATTCTGGAAGTATCTTCGGCCGGTCTGGACCGTCCCTTATTACGACCCGAAGACTATCGTCGCTTTGCCGGCCGGACGATCGATCTCCGGCTTTACGAGCCCGTCGAAGGCCGACGGCGTTTCTCGGCCAAGCTTTTGGGGTTGATGGAAGAAGCGGAGGGACCGGCGGCGGCGTTGGAGACCGCGGACGGGTATCGCTTAACGGTACCGCTAGGCAAGATCGCCATGGCCAGATTGGTTCCGGAACTGTAAAGGCCGCGGTATTGGGAGGAGGCAAGATGAACCAGGAATTCGTTGAGGCCCTGGCCCAACTGGAAAGGGAACGAGGGATCGCCAAGGAGGTCTTGATCGAGGCCGTCGAGGCCGCGCTGGTGTCGGCGTTAAAGCGCGACCAGCGTTCGGCCCAGAACATCCGCGTCCAGCTGGATCCGGCGACCGGGGAAATCAAGGTCTTTCACCGACGAACCGTGGTCGAGGAAGTGACCGACGAGCGCGAAGAGATCTCGCTGGCCGAAGCCCAGGCCCTCGATCCCCGCTACCAGGTGGGCGACGTGGTGGAAGAACTCATCCAGCCCAAAGAGTTCGGGCGCATCGCGGCCCAGACGGCCAAACAGGTCGTGGTTCAACGGATCCGCGAGGCCGAACGGGCCCTCATCTATGATGAATACGCCAACCGGGTCGGGGACATCGTGACCGGGATCGTCCACCGGTTCGAACAGAAGAACGTCTACGTGGATCTGGGGAAGGTCGAGGGCATCCTCCCGCCCGGCGAACAGACGCCCGGTGAAAAATACGAACAGGGCATGCGGTTGAAGGTCTATATCGTGGAGGTCAAACGGACGACCAAGGGACCGCAGGTCATCGTTTCCCGGAGCCGGGCCGGGCTCCTCAAGCGGCTTTTCGAACTGGAGGTACCGGAGATCCAGGAGGGCCTGGTGGAGATCAAGGCCATTGCCCGTGAACCCGGCGCGCGTTCGAAGATCGCCGTTTATAGCCGTGAACCCCATGTGGATCCCGTGGGGGCCTGCGTGGGGGCACGGGGTTCGCGGGTCCAGATGATCGTTCGTGAACTTCGGGGGGAGAGGATCGATATCATCCCCTGGAATCCGGACTGGGAGATCTTCATCAGCAAGGCCATGAGCCCGGCGCGCGTCGCCGCGGTGCAATTGGCGCCGAGCAAGCGCCTGGCCCTGGTGGTGGTACCGGATCACCAGTTATCGCTGGCCATCGGGAAAGAAGGCCAGAACGCCCGTTTGGCGGCGAAACTCACCGGCTGGCGCATCGATATCCGGAGCGAATCGCAGATCGCCGAGATGACCGAGGAAGAACTGGAGGCGATCATCCCGTACGAAGATCAGTACACGGAAGTACCGGTGGAGTTGCCGCCTTTGGAAGAGGAGGCAGTACCCGTCGCCGGGGCGGGTGTGTCGCCTGAAGGGATGGAAGAAGGGGAACCGGCGGCCGTTCCGGCCGCGCCGGAGGAAACTATGGCCGAGGAGATGGCCGTGAACCCGCCGGAAGAAGTGGAAGAACCGGAAGAAGAGGAAGAAGAGAGACGGTCGAAAGAAACCGTTAAACGTCGCATACGCAAGGGTCGCAGCAAAAAGCGGGAAATCGAACTGGAATTGGAGACGGTGGAGGAGACCGGCATCGGCTTCTTCAGCGATGTGCTCGGCAGCCGCACGGCCAGGACGGAACCGGAAACCACTCCGGAAAAGCAGCCGCAAGAAGGCGGGCCCGTGGCGGTGTCCGAAGAGGAGTTCACTTCTCCGCTGGCCCTGGCCCTTTCCAAGGTGCGCGCCATGATGGGCGATCAACCGTCCACGGCGTTGGCCGAGGCCCTGCTCAAGGCCAAGACCGACGAAGAGAAGACGGAGGAAAAAAAGAAGAGCCGCGGAAAACAGGGTAAGAAAAAGGCGACCAAGACGGCCGAGGAGTGAACGGCATGGCCAAGCAGCGTAAGATCCCCCAGCGGACCTGTCTGGGATGCCAGACCGTGCGGCCGAAAAGGGAAATGCTTAGGATCGTCCGCACCCCCACCGGTGAGGTGATCGTCGATCCCACGGGGAAGAAGGCCGGCCGTGGCACTTACGTCTGTCCCGACCGCGCCTGCCTGGAACGTGCCTTAAGCGGCGATCGTCTGACCCGGGCCCTGGAGACCCCCATCGGGCCGGAACTCCTGGCCTTTCTCCGGGAGCAACTGGTGGAGAAGCTCATGGGGTAGATGCTCGTCTGGCGTTGCTCGGTCTGGCCCGAAGGGCCGGCCGCCTTTTCGCCGGGACCGAGACGGTGGTGTCTGCCCTCAAACGCGGTCGCGTGGATTTAGTCGTCATGGCCGTCGATCTTTCTCCGGCGACCAAGGAGCGCCTGGCGAGACTTGCCGCGGCCCGGGGGGTGCAAATATTGACGGTGGGGAATAGGGAAGCGCTAGCGCGGGCCACCGGATGTCCCGGGCGCGGTGTCTACGGGGTGGCCGGACACGAACTGGCGGCTAAGATCGCTTCATCTTTGGCCTCGTTGCGGGAGGCGGAGATGGTAGAAGGAGGGGACAAAGATTCTTAACAAGATCCGTGTTCATGAACTGAGCAAAGAGCTGGGCATGAACCCGCGCGAGCTGCTCAGGATCCTCAACGAACTCGGCGCAAACGTCAAGAACCATATGAGTTTCGTCGAGGAACAATACGTCCAGCAGGTCCGCAAGACCTACGCGGCCGGTGCCCGGACGGTGACCGTCCGGCCGACCACGATGCCCATTAAACCGGCTCCGACGGCTTCGCCTGCCACTACTCCGGCCGCCCCCGTCTTACCGGTGAAAGAAAAAGAAGAGGCGGCCCCGCCGAAAGCCGTCGCCCCTCCTCCTGCGCCGGTTCCTCCGGCCAAACCCGTTTCTCCTCCCGCTCCCCCGCGGCCCAAAGCCTCGCCGGTGGCCAAAAAACCACCGGTCGGCGAACCGGAGAAGAAAAAAGAGAAACCGGAAAAAGCCGCTGCGGAAGAAAAACCGGCTCCGACTACGCCTCGACCGGCGCCGCCGGTTGTTCCTCCACCGCCTCCGCCCGCCGTGCCTCCCAAACGCATCCGGGGGCCGAAACGAACCAGACGGGAAGAGGAAGAAGAAGAGGAGGAACGTTTCGAACCGCGCCTGGCGGGTAAACGCGGGCAGGCGGTGGCGGGGAAAGAAAAGGCCCGGGGCATCCAGGCCGGTAAGCCACCCAAGGGGGCTCCGGCCGAACCTCCGCGGCCTACCACCCCGACGAAACGGACGCTGGAGCTTCCCCCGGTCATTACGGTCAAAGAGCTGGCCGCCGTCATGGCCCTCCCGGTGGGTGAGGTCATTAAGAAGCTCATGGGTATGGGGGTTTTGGCCACCATTAACCAGGAACTCGATTACGACACCGCGGCCATTGTGGTCCAGGAATACGGTCACGAAGTGCGACCGGCCCCTTCGCTGGAAGACAAACTAAAGACGATCGAGATCGTGGATTCGCCGGACTCCCTTGTACCGCGTCCGCCGGTGGTGACGGTCATGGGGCATGTGGACCATGGAAAGACCTCGCTGCTCGATGCCATCCGGGAGACGAACGTCACCGCCCAGGAGGCCGGGGGGATCACCCAGCATATCGGGGCCTACCAGGTGGAGATCAACGGCCGCAAGATCACGTTCCTCGATACGCCTGGTCATGAGGCGTTTACGGCCATGCGGGCCCGCGGTGCCCAGGTAACGGATATCGCCGTTCTGGTGGGGGCCGCCGACGACGGGGTCATGCCCCAGACGGTGGAGGCCATTAACCACGCCAAGGCCGCCGGGATCCCGATCATCGTGGCCATCAACAAGATCGACAAGCCGCAGGCCAATCCGGAGCGGGTCAAACAGGAATTGACCGAGTACGGGCTGGTGGCCGAGGAATGGGGCGGGGATACGGTCATGGTCGAGGTCTCGGCCTTGAAGAGGATCGGCCTCGACCAACTTTTGGAGATGATCCTTCTCGTGGCCGATCTGCGGGATCTGCGGGCCAACCCCGATCGACCGGCCAAAGGTACCATCATCGAAGCCGAATTGGATAAAGGCCGCGGTCCGGTGGCGACCGTCCTCGTCCAGAACGGTACGCTCGAGATAGGGGATACGATCATCGCCGGCGCCGTGGTGGGGCGGGTACGGGCCCTGGTGAACGATAAAGGAAAACGTGTCCGCAAGGCCGGTCCTTCTACCCCGGTGGAGGTGATCGGCCTGGACGGCCTCCCCATGGCCGGGGACGAACTCTTTGCCATCAAAGACGAACACCTTGCCCGCGAACTGGCCGCCCAACGTCAGCAACTCAAGCGGGAAAGCGAGCTCCGGCGCCTCGTACCCATGACTTTAAACGATCTCTTCAACCGGGTCCAGGAAGGGGAGCTCAAAGAGCTCAAGGTCATCGTCAAAGCCGACGTCCACGGTTCGGTGGAGGCCTTGCGGCAGGCTCTGGAACGTATTGCCAACGAGCAAGTGAAGGTGGTGGTCATCCACGCCGGGGTGGGGGCCATTACCGAAAGCGACGTAATGCTGGCCTCGGCCTCCAGCGCCATCATCATCGGTTTTAACGTCCGGCCCGATCCGGCGGCCAAGAGGGCGGCGGAGAAAGAGCGGGTAGAAATCAAACTCTACCGGATCATCTACGATGCCATCGCCGATATCGAGGCGGCGTTGGAAGGGATGCGGCCACCGGAGTTCCAGGAGGTGATCCTGGGACGGGCCGAAGTACGGGCGGTCTTCAAGGTGCCCAAGATCGGTAACGTGGCCGGTTGTTACGTCACCGAGGGCAAGATCCTCCGGGGCGGGGATGCCCGCGTTCTTCGCGACCATGTGGTGATTTACGAAGGCAAGATCGAGTCCCTCAAGCGTTTCAAGGATGACGTCCGCGAAGTTCAGAGCGGGTTCGAGTGCGGCAGCGGTCTCGAGCGGTTCAACGATATCAAAGAAGGGGACGTCATCGAGGTCTATGCCATGGAAGAAATAAAAAGAGAGAGTAAAAAAGGATAAAGGGCCGTGATGTCCATGAGCGTGAACAGAGCCCGTCGTCTGGCCGAACTGGTTAAAGAAGAGATGGGCCAGATCCTCCATCGGATGCTCAAGGATCCCCGCATCGGTTTTGTCAGCGTGACCGATGTGGAAGTCTCCACGGATCTGGCCCACATCAAGATTTATCTCAGCCCCTACGGGGATGCCGAGGCCAAACGCCAGACCATGGCCGGACTGGAAAGCGCCCGGGGGTTCATCCGAAGCGAGCTCGGACAACGTCTTCGCCTTCGGCATACGCCCGAGATCGAGCTCATTGCCGATGATTCCATCGAACGCGGTGCGCGCATCATGTCCCTGCTCGAAGAGATCAAAAAGGAGCAGGGTGAGCGTTCGTGAACTCGTTACCCGAAGCGACCGCCCTTTTGGCGAGCGGTGATAATTTTCTCCTGACTACCCACCTCCATCCCGACGGGGACGGCCTCGGTTCCATGCTCGCCCTCGGCCGAGCCTTGAAAAGCCGTGGTAAACGGGTGGAGATGGTGCTGGCCGAAGCGATCCCGAGCTCTTATACTTTTCTCGCCGGCGCCCAAGAGGTGAGACGGGAACCGCCGACGGATTTCGTACCTTCCCTGGTCATCGCCCTGGACTGCGGCGACCGAACGCGCATGGGCCTGCCCCCCTCGTTTTCGTTTCCACCGGAAGTGCCGATCTTAAACGTCGATCACCATCTTTCCAACGATTTTTTCGGCCGGGTCAACCTGGTCGATCCGGAGGCGGCGGCCACGGGCGAACTCGTCCACCGGCTCCTTTCAGCCGGCGGTTATAAGCTCGATGCGGCGATGGCCACCGCGCTTTACGTGGCCATTGCCACCGACACCGGTTTTTTCCGCTATACCAACGCCACCCGGAGCGCCCTCGCCCTGGCCGCCCGTCTGGTGGAAGACTTCGCCCTGGAACCCGGGAAGATCGCCGAGATCGTCCACGAACAAAAGAGTCTCAATGCCATTATGCTTCTCTCGCTCGTTTTGGCCACCATCCAGCTGGCCCTGGATGGAGTCGTGGCCTGGATGTACTTAAGCCAGGAAATGCTCCTGCGCTATCCGGTGGAGATCGAGGAAACGGAAGGATTTATCAATTATGCCCGCAGCATCGTGGGGGTCGAGATCGCCCTCTTCTTTAAGGAGGCCAAGCCGGGCGAGATCCGCGTCAGCTGGCGTTCCGGCCCCACGGTAGACGTGAGCCAGCTGGCCGCCCATTTCGGCGGCGGGGGGCATGCCCGGGCCGCCGGATGTACCATCTACGCCGACCTGGCGGAGGCCGTCGAGCGGGTGCTCGGTTTTCTCGCCGCGTGGCACCGCGCGCGTGAACGGCAGAGGTGAGGCATGGACGGTTTTCTCCTCGTCGACAAGCCGCCTGGAATGACCTCCCACGATGTGGTGGCCGTCGTACGACGGATCACCGGCATGAAGAAGATCGGCCATACCGGCACCCTCGATCCCCTGGCCACGGGGCTCCTGGTCCTCTGCCTCGGCGCGGCGACCAAGGCCGTGGCTTATTTGACCGATGAACCCAAGGTCTACCGGGTGGAAGCCGAACTCGGCACGAGTACCGATACCCAGGACCGGACCGGACGGGTCCTCACCCGCCATCCCGAATGCGCCGTGACCCATCGGGCTTTACGGGAGACGCTGGCCGGTTTTCGCGGTCCCGGTCTTCAGGTTCCGCCCCTTTACTCGGCGGTGCGGGTGGGGGGAGAAAGGCTTTATCGGCTGGCACGCGCCGGACGGACGGCGGTCGTCCCCCCACGCCGGATCCACATCGAGGCCATCACGCTCGATTGGCCCACCGAAGCGGAGCGCCCCCTTTTCCGATGTGGGGATCGTTTCGGTTTTACCGTCAGCGGGAGCCGCGGTCTTTACGTTCGTACCCTCTGCCACGACCTCGGGGAGAAACTCGGGTGCGGGGCGCATCTCGTAGAATTGCGACGCCTTGCCGCCGGACCCTTCCGGTTGGCGGAGGCGGTGCCCCTGGCCGAACTGACCCGGGAAAGGGTGGCGCAGAACCTGATCCCCATCGGCCGCGCCCTGGCCCATCTGCCCTCGGTGATCCTGGCTCCGCCTTCCCTGGTGCGGGTACAACACGGCAACCCCGTATGTCTGGCGGAACCGGGGGAAGCCACGATGGTCCTGGCCCTGGATGAGACCGGAAAAGCCGTGGCCGTTCTCGCCCGGCGCGGAAACCTCTGGCAACCGGTTCGCGTTTTTTGATCGCCCAACCGAAAGGAAGAGAACACCTTGCTCGTCTGGTACGGTTTCGCCGAAGCGGAGAACTGGACGGCCGATAAGGATCTGGCCCTCACCATCGGCACCTTCGACGGCGTCCACCGCGGCCATCAGGCGGTCATCGCCACATTGCGTCGGCAGGCCATGGCGCGTGCCCTGTCCGCCGCGGCCATGACCTTCCTCCAACACCCTTCCGCGGTCGTCGGCGGAGAGCACCCA
>JAAYXC010000098.1 GCA_012516115.1 Bacillota bacterium
CTTAGTACGAGAGGACCGGGGTGGACGCACCTCTGGTGTCCCAGTTGTCGCGCCAGCGGCACGGCTGGGTAACCAAGTGCGGAGCGGATAAACGCTGAAAGCATCTAAGCGTGAAGCCGACCCCAAGATAAGATCTCCCACCTCTGGAGGCTAGAGGCTAGAAACTAGATGCTGGAAAGGTCTTATGAGGACTCCAGCGTCCAGGTTCCAGCTTCCAGCCTCCAGAGGGTAAGACTCCTCGTAGATGACGAGGTTGATAGGCCGGGGGTGTAAGCGCAGCAATGCGTTGAGCCGACCGGTACTAATCAGTCGAGGGCTTGACCTGAAATTAGAGGCTGGAAGCTAGAGGCTGGAGGCTAGACCTCCGCCGGAATTCCAGCCGAACCCGATGACACTTCTCTCTATGCAGTTTTGAGGGTGCAGGCTAGAGGCTGGAAAGCCGTTAGTTTCTAGCTTCTAGCTTCCAGTCTCCAGCCTCCAGATCTTCCTGGTGACCATACCGAGGGGGAACCACCCGTTCCCATCCCGAACACGGCAGTTAAGCCCCTCAGGGCCGATGGTACTGGTCAGGGTAACCGACCGGGAGAGTAGGTCGTTGCCAGGAAACTAAATTTAAGGCGGCCCCACCGATTTTACGGTGGGGCCGCCGGTTTTCAGGGAAGAATATTATCAGATCTAGGTTCGGAATCTAGTAACCGTATCGAGGAGTTCATCGGTAGAAGCGTCTAATCCTTCGACCAGGGTATTCAGCTCGCGGAGATTAACGGTTGCTTCTTCCGCTTCATTGCCTGCGGTGGCCGTTTGGGTAAGGGCCTGGGATGCGTGACCGATCACCGCCTGCAATTGTTCCTGCATGCGGTTGGCATCACGAACTATCCCTTCCGTGGTGGTGATCATTTGGGCGATAAGGTTATTGAGCGGAGCCAAATGCGCTAACGACGACTTCAACTGTTCTTCTGTATAGGAGAGAGAACTTACCGCCTCGGTAACCGTCTGTTGAGTATGTTCCGCGGCCAGAAGGCCGATTTCTTTGGCGCGTTGCATTTCCTCTAAACTTTCCCGCATCTTGGCGGTGAATTCCTTAATCGAAGCGGCCAGCCTTTGTACACGGTTGGCCACTACGGCAAATCCACGGCCCTGCTCTCCGGCCCGCGCGGCCTCTATGGTTGCGTTTAAAGCTAAAGTGGCGGTCTGATTGGCGAGGTTTTCGATTTCACCTATGACAGACGCGATAACCTCCGCCTGGGTGGCGAAGACGGTCACCTGGTCGCTCAGTTGCCCGGCATGATTTTTGGCTTTCTCCGTTTGCTCGCGAACGTTTCCCTCCGCGGTGGCGCCTTCGGTGGCCACCCGGTGGAAGTCCCGTAAGCTCGTTCGCAGTTCAGTCATTCGTTCGCCGAGGTTTGAAAATTCGCTTGTACTTGTAAGGAATTTTTCCACATCAGTGTTAATGTTTTCGTTTAGTGATTTTAATATCTCATTAATCGTTACCAGGAATTCACCGGTCGCCTCAGTCCCACCCCGCACGGCGGCCAATTTTGTCCGGATGGCGTCACCTTGACGAGCGATATCCAAAACCTGCTGGTGAATGTGTCCCACCAGTTCCCTGAGTTCTGTGCGGAGATGGTCAAGGGCCTGGAGGATAAAGGTCGTCTCGGCGGTAATATTTGTAGGGGGAACGGCGTTCAGGTTCCCATGTTGAATCTCCCGCGCATAATTCGTCAAGGCAAGGAGTGGATCCGCGATCCGGGAGGCGAGGAGAAAAGCCAAGGCAAAGCTGAGTACAAGAACGAAGATCCCGCCGGAAAAAAGGTAAAAACGGAAACGGCTCATATCCAGTCGGACGGCCTGGGCATCCAGACTACACCCGATAACCCCGATGGGCTGCTTATTAAGCAAAATAGGTACATAAGTTGTCTTTGCCAGTCGACCGTTAGGTCCGGTTCCGAACGGATCGCTCATCGGACGCCCCCACAGGGCGGATTTCATGGCTGTGCTCGGTCTACCGGGGAACTGGGCCCAGATTTGTTTCGCGTCAGGGAGGGGGTCTGCATCGTAGACCACGGTAAGAGAACCACGTGCTTCGCGGACCACCACGAAAAGATCTAGCAGGTCTTTTTGGCGGGTAAAAGAAGTCAAAGCCGTTTCAAGTCTTTGGTATTCCGGGCTCGTCTCGTCTTTCGCCCTGACGAGCCGGGAAAGATCGGCCGGTCTTACGGCGCGAGCCGCTTCTTGGGCCAATGGGAGAAGGTTTTCTTCGTATTCACGTTCAAAAGAAAGCCATTTAACCTGCGAAGTATAAATGCCGGCGGCCAAAACGGTTAAAACGACAAAACCCATAAACATGAGGGTCAATCGCCAACGCAGGTTCACGTCGGATCCCCCTCTCGACTACGACTGCTTGCAGATCTTTTCGCCCCTAGTAGTCCTATTTCCTGCTCCTTCTTTTCGTTCTCTCGGTACGCGGCCAGTTCCTTTTGGAGGATGGCCACCTCTTCTCTCTTTTTTTCCCCGTCAAGCAGATGGATCTGGAAGAGAAGAAGGGAACCATCCTGAACGCCGGGAGGGAGGAGCTTTTGGGCCAGCATGACCCGGAGGGAAGGTTCGTTTTCCGGGATGAGTACCACCCATCCTTCTTCGGAGCGGTCGACGACCGCCAGCCATTTGCTCGTTATCCTCGCACCCATAAAACCCACCAGCTTTTTAAGGAATACTAGAATTGCGGGGGGATGGGAATGAGCAAGAAGCGGAGTCTCCATGTGATGATCGATGCTGAAGTCTACGAAAGACTACGTTATATCTGTTTTTATGAACAAACTACTTTGGCCGAGGTTATTCGGCAGCTTCTCGCCGACTACCTGGCGCAAAAGACCGCCGATCCCGGCACCGGTCAAAACGCGATCCCACGGCAAAGAAGACTTTAAAAAAGCAGGCCGTCCCGAACCTTTACGAGACGGCCTTTTTCAGTTTTAGGAGGCTTTAATCGCCTCTACCGGGCAGACACCGGCGCAGGCACCGCAGTCTGTGCACTTCTGGGGATCGATGACGTATCTGTCCGACCCCTCGCTGATGGCCTCGACGGGGCATTCCGCCTGGCACGCGCCGCAACTGATGCAGTCCTCATAGATCTTATGGGGCATGGTCTCACCTCCAGTGCTCGCGGTGGCTTGGGTTTACCACCGGAAATACCTTAAACATTTTCGACCACCGGGGATAAATTCCTGTCTTGGGGAAGGGAAATCTTCGGGTTCACCGGGACCAGATGGGGGAGGGTTTATCCATTCATGGGTCAGGGTCTTTTAATCCCGCCGAAGGAGCCGGTGGTTACCGCAGGAGGAAAATCCCCTC
>JAAYXC010000099.1 GCA_012516115.1 Bacillota bacterium
CCACAGCCCTCCCCCCCCGGTCCCCGGCCGCGCGGCTGCGCACGGCGACGGTCCCCTCGGCCGCCTCGCGGTCGCCCACCACGAGCATATACGGTACCCGCTGCGTCTGGGCCTCCCGGATGCGGTAACCGAGTTTCTCGTCGCGGGCATCGAGCTCCACCCGCAGGCCGGCGGCGGCAAGCTCAGCCCGAACCCTCTCCGCGTAATCACGGTGCGCCTCGCCCACCGGCAAGACCACCACCTGGACGGGCGCCAGCCAAGTCGGGAAGGCCCCGGCATAGTGCTCGATAAGGATGCCGAAGAAGCGTTCGAGCGAGCCCAAGAGGGCGCGGTGGATCATGTAGGGCCGGTGGTCGCGGCCGTCTTTTTCCCGGTAGGTGAGGTCGAAGCGTTCCGGCTCGTTGAAATCGAACTGGATGGTGGTGCACTGCCATTCGCGACCCAGGGCGTCCTTGATCTTGATGTCGATCTTCGGCCCGTAGAAGGCACCGCCCCCTTCATCCACCTCGTATTCGATCCCCGCCCGCCGGACGGCCTCCTCCAGGGCGCGGGTGGCCGCCTCCCACCGCTCCTCCTCCCCGACGGCCTTCTCTTTGGGGCGGGTGGCGAGATAGACTTTGAAGTCCTGAAACCCGAAGGCCCGGAGCAGATAGAGACTAAAGGCCAGCGTCCGGTCGATCTCCTCCGGCATCTGGTCCGGCCGGCAACAGAGGTGCGCATCGTCCTGGGTGAAGCCACGGACACGCAAAAGCCCGTGGAGCACCCCGCTCCGCTCGTACCGATAGACCGTGCCGAGCTCGGCCCAACGTAGAGGGAGATCGCGGTAAGACCAGCCCCGGTTCTTGTAGATCATGATATGGAACGGGCAGTTCATAGGCTTGACGAAGTATTCCTGGCCGTCGATGTCCATGGGCGAGTACATGTTCTCGCGGTAGAAGTCCAGATGCCCGCTGGTCTGCCAGAGGAGGCCCTTGCCGATATGAGGCGTATAGACGAGCTCGTAACCGTGTTTGTAATGCTCTTCCCGCCAGAAGTCCTCGATGACCCGGCGCACGCGGGCGCCTTTCGGGTGCCAGAGGATGAGCCCGGCCCCGGTCTCCTCGTGGACGGAGAAAAGGTCGAGATCGCGGCCGAGACGGCGATGGTCCCGCCGCTCGATCTCGGCCAATTTTTTAAGATAGGCCGCCAGCTCGTCCTCGGTCGGCCAGGCCGTACCGTAGATCCGCTGGAGCAGCGGCCGCCGCTCGTCCCCTCGCCAGTAGGCGCCGGCCACGGAGAGGAGCTTGAAAGCGGCCAGGCGTCCGGTGGAAGGGAGGTGCGGCCCCCGGCAGAGGTCGACGAACTCACCCTGGCGGTAGAGAGTGACCTCTTCATCGGGAATATCGTCTAAAAGTTCGAGCTTGTAGGTCTCCTCCCGGCCGGCAAAGAGCTCCTGCGCGTCTTGCCGTTTAACCTTAAGACGCTCCACGGGTAGATCTTCGGCCACAATCCGCCGCATTTCTTCCTCGATCCGGCTTAAGTCCTCGGGGGTTAGGCTCCGGGGTAGGTCGAAATCATAATAAAAACCGTCCTCGATGGCCGGCCCGATGGCGAGCTTCGCTTCGGGGAAAAGGCGCCTGACCGCCTGGGCCATGACATGGGCCGTGGTATGGCGGAGAATCTCGAGCCCTTCCGGGTCCCGGAACGTGAGCAAACGGACTTCCGCTCCCGGGGGCAGAGGCTGGGAAAGGTCCATCGGTCGGCCGTCGACGAGGGCGGCGATTGCTTCGGCCGCACGGCCGAGTTCTCCGGCCAGGTCGGCTGCGGTGGCTCCTTGGAGCAAGTTTTTGCGCACACCGTCTGCCAATTTAATCTCCATTATTTTCTTCTCCTCCTTAAAGAATTTATATAGTATGGCTTATTTACTCAAACCGGATTTATTGGATTAATATTTTACTGAAACTAAACCAGCACTTAAAATCCTGTTAATCCCGTCTATTTTCTATTTAATCGTGCATATTCTAAGGCCCGGCGGGCCAACTCACGTTCCGCACTAAAAGTAAAAACGTCCAGCTCCTCCGGGCCGAGCCACCGGTAGGCGGTGAACATCCCTTCTTCTAAACGCACCTCACCGGGGGCCGCGGTCATCAAAAACCACCGGACCCGCTTATTGTGCGGCCGACCGTCCTCGGCGTGAGTATAGGCCGTCTCGCCGAGGAATTCGTGGAGGATAACGTCAAGACCGGTCTCTTCCATTACTTCCCGCCGGGCAGCCTCTTCTTCCGCCTCGCCCGGTTCGAGGTGGCCCTTGGGGGCAAGCCACACCCCGTTCCAGCGCCGCAGGGCGAGGACCTTCCCATCACGGACCACGAACCCCCCGGCACAGAGTTCTTCTTCCGGTTCCCGGCTCATAGTGCTCACTCCAATTTCTCTCACTAAGATCACAAAGAAAACAAAGAAAAAGGAAAATCATCAAAACAAATATCCTGTTCTCTTTGTATACTTTAGTGATCTTTGTGAGAAAAAACATCCTAAACAAAAAGGCCCGTCCCTACCGGGACGGGCCTTCTAACCCGTGGTTCCACCCAGATTGGCGCAGAGCGCCCACTCGTCCGACCGCTATCGGGGTCACCGGCCGGCTTCCCCCTGCCGGGCTCGCCGGCAGCTCGGGGGTGGTCTTCACCGTACCCAAAGGGGGAGACTTTCAGCCGGCGGCCTCCCTCTCTGTGGCCTCGGGCAAGGCTACTCTTCCCCTCATCGCCATAAATAAAAGAAATGGTGCCAAGGGACGGAATCGAACCGCCGACACGGGGATTTTCAGTCCCCTGCTCTACC
>JAAYXC010000100.1 GCA_012516115.1 Bacillota bacterium
CAACGTCTGGGTAAGGATTATTTTTGTCATGTGGAAGAATCACCGGCCCTACGATCGTGAAGTCTTCCTGACCGCGCAAATGGCGCATCGACGCCAGGTGGCATGATTTTTCACCCCCTTCCCCCTTGACATAGAAGGTCTTATACCGTCCAGGAACGCCCTCTCCGCCAGGATCACGGTCTCCAGGCAGTGCGCGGCGGCCGCGGCCTCGCTATAGGCCAGGAGGAGCCTCCAGCCGTCCTCGGTAAGCATCTCGTGCAGCTTTTCGTAGAGCCGGGAGGCCCTCTCCTGCTCCCGGCGGTACTCCTCGGATTCCCGGAAGGGATCGACCCCCTCTATCCGGCGGGAGATGAATTCCCGGAGATCCTTGATGAAGTCGCCTTCAGGGTCCGGGCGGTCGCGGACCACGAAGGGCCTGCGGACTGTTGGGGAAGCTTCGAGGTTATGGACAAAATCTGCGCGCGGCCCTGGATTGCCAGCCGGGGGATCTCTTCGAGAGGGTGGAGTGAATGAACGAAGAAAGATGGCGATCATGGGAGCCGCGGCCGTCTTCCGCCGGCGGCGCCTCGCCGTTCTCTTGCGGCGCCCTGAAGGACGCCGCTAATATTACAAAAGGGCCGTGAACGGCCCCGGGAGCGATCCGGCCCGGGATTGAAATCCCGGCGGGCCGGGGGCGAGGCGGCGGCGGCCGCGCGGCGGCGATTTTTTCGGGACCGTCAGGATTTGACGGTCTCGTTTGGTATGATGGAACTGCCAGGAGCCTTGCCACAAGGCAGGTCCTAAGGCGCCGTAAACGGAGGGGGGCGGGTTTTGCAGGAGATCGGGGAAATATGCAGAAATTTTCCGGAGAGGGACGGAAAGAAAAACCTGTAATTAACCGTGGAGACGCGTGAAGGACGTAGAGAAAACGAATCACAATGTAAAAAAGAAAGCATCCACCCATGCCGCCCTCTTCAAGCAGTCTTAAGCGGCAGCTGCACCGCCGCATTTGACACAGTTCATGGATAAGGTCGAAGGATCCTGGGATATCACGGTGAATTAACGTAATACACCAGAATTAATACCCTGATTATGCGATCATGCGCATATACCGGGTGATGTTTGCATGAAACCCGAAGAAAGCGCCAGGCGAAAGATCGACAACCAGCTAAGAAGCGCGGGGTGGATCGTTCAAGACGTCGCAACCCTTAACCTCGGCGCGGGACTCGGCGTGGCCGTCCGGGAGTTTCCCTTGAAGACCGGGGTTGCGGACTACATGCTTTTCGTGAATCGGAACGCCGTCGGCGTAGTCGAGGCAAAACCCGAAGGGACTACGCTTAGCGGTGTTTCCGATCAGACCGAGAAATACCTGGTGGGCCTTCCCGACAACCTTCCGCATGTCGGGGATGTTCTACCGTTCGCTTACGAAAGTACCGGTGTGGAAACCTTCTTCCGCGACAATCGCGATCCAGAACCGCGTTCCCGGCGTGTCTTCTCCTTTCATCAGCCGCGACAACTGGAAGAATGGCTTTCCCAAGAGGAGACGCTGCGGGCGAGATTAAGGCATATGCCGCCTTTGGTGACGAGCGGTTTGCGGAAATGCCAGATCGACGCCATTACCAATCTGGAAAAATCACTCGCCAAAGCCCAACCGCGCGCGTTAATCCAGATGGCCACCGGCAGCGGCAAGACCTATACCGCCGTGAGCTTCACCTATCGGCTGCTCAAGTTCGCCAAGGCCAAACGCGTGCTCTTTCTGGTGGATCGCCGCACTCTCGGTAAACAGACCTTACAAGAGTTTCAACAGTACGTAACGCCCGACGACGGGCGCAAATTCACAGAACTGTATAATGTCCAGCATCTGACCTCCAACGCTCTGGACCCGGTCAGTCGTGTCTGTATCACCACGATTCAAAGGCTTTATTCCATGCTGCGAGGCGACTCGGAGTTCGATCCGGAGCTGGAAGAGCACTCATCATACGAATTGGCCCCCGTTGATACAAAGCCCAAGGAATTCGGCTACAATCCACAAATCCCGATCGAGACTTTCGACTTCATCATAACCGACGAATGCCACCGCTCCATCTACCATCTTTGGCGGCAGGTACTGGAGTATTTCGACGCCTTCCTTATCGGCCTGACCGCGACTCCATCCAAGCAGACGCTCGGTTTCTTCAACAGGAACCTGGTCATGGAGTACGTGCATGAGCGGGCCGTGGCGGACGGGGTCAATGTGGGCTACGACGTCTACCGCATCCGGACACGGATCACCGAACAGGGCAGCAAGGTCGAAGCGGGCTTTTTCGTGGACAAACGGGACAAGCAGACCCGCGAAGTCCGCTGGGAGCAGTTGGACGAGGATCTGATCTATACCCCAGCCCAACTTGACCGGGACGTCGTCGCCGTGGACCAAATCCGTACGGTGATCAGGACCTTCCGGGATAAGCTTTTTACGGAGATCTTTCCCGGGCGGACCGAGGTGCCGAAGACCCTCATCTTCGCCAAGGACGACTCCCACGCGGAGGACATCGTTCAGATCGTCCGGGATGAATTCGGCAAGGGTAATGATTTTTGCAAGAAGATTACCTACCGGGCGACGGAGAATACCGAGGAACTGATCGCCAGCTTCCGCAACTCCTACTACCCGCGCATCGCGGTCACGGTGGACATGATCGCCACCGGCACGGATATCAAGCCCTTGGAATGCCTGATCTTCATGCGCGACGTGCGGTCCAACATCTACTTTGAACAGATGAAGGGCCGTGGCACCCGTGTAATCTCCGCCACCGATCTGAACGCCGTCACCCCCGATGCCAAGGTCAAAGACCATTTCATTATCATCGATGCGGTAGGGGTCTGCGAGACGGACAAGACGGATTGCCGCCCCCTTGAGCGAAGACCCTCGGTCTCCTTCGACGCATTGGTGATGGATGTGGCCATGGGGGCGCGCGACAAGGATACGCTCACCTCCTTGGCCAACCGCCTGGCCAGGTTGGATCGCCGGCTCGACGCCAACCAACGGCGTGTTCTTGAGAATATGACCGGCGGCAAGACGCTTCAGGAGATCATCAATGCCATCATGGACGCCGTGGACCCAGATAAACAGGTCGAGAAAGCCAAAGACATGTTCACCTGCGAGCAGCCGACCGAGGAGCAAATACAGCAAGCCGCCGCTGAGCTGGCCAAAGCCGCCTGCGCTCCGTTCGACGATCCGAATTTCCGCAACGCGGTCATCGAGATCAAACGCCGCAGTGAACAGATCATCGATACGGTCAGCCAGGACGAGGTCATATCGGCGGGTTTTGATGAGGAGGTTAAGGAGAAAGCCCAGGCCGTGGTCTCATCCTTCAAGCGGTTCATCGAGGAGAACAAAAACGAGCTGACCGCCCTGCAGATCATCTATAACCGGCCGTACGGCCAACGCCACTTGACCTACGAGTCCATCAAGCAGCTTGCCGAGGCGCTCCAGCGTCCGCCGTATCTGCTCTCGACGGAAAAGCTATGGCAAGCTTACGAACAGCTCGAGAAGGCCAGGGTGAAGAAAGCCGGACCCCGGCGGCTCCTGACGGATATCATCTCGTTGGTCCGCTTCGCCATCGGCGAGACGGACGTCCTCGAACCCTTCGCCGACCAGGTGAACGCCAGGTTCGAAGCCTGGCTGGCGAGACAGGAGAAAGCCGGTCGTAGCTTCACTTCCGTCCAGATGGAGTGGCTGCGGCTGATCAAGGACCATATCGCGACGAGTCTGAGCATTAGCCTTGAAGACTTAGATTACGCACCGTTCCATGAAAAAGGTGGCGCAATCAAAGCTGATCAAATCTTCAGCGGAAGGCTGATAGAAACACTAAGAGAACTGAATGAGGCGTTAGCAGCATGAAATCCTCATTGACTAAAATTATTGAAGACGTGCTTCCAGTAGGCTGGTGTTCAACCCGCTTGGGCGATATCGCCTTCATAAACCCTGGATTACCTGACTCTACTCTACCATCCGATCTTGAAGTATCATTCATTCCAATGAAATGTGTCTCAGAGCAGACTGGTCAGGTTTGCCTTTCCGAAAGCCGGACATATCAGGCAGTAGCTAAAGGCTACTCAGCTTTTATCGACGGCGACATAATCATGGCAAAAATCACTCCATGCATGGAAAATGGAAAAGTGGCTTTGCTGAGTAATCTTAAGAATGGGATAGGGTTTGGCTCAACTGAGTTTCATGTAATTCGATTTAGCAGTAAAGAGGTTTTAAACAGATTTTTTTTCTATTTTCTTATGCAAGAAAGCGTACGCAAAGACGCAAAGCGCCATATGACAGGTACCGCTGGACAGCTTCGTGTACCTGCGAGCTATCTTGAGGATCTGGTCGTACCCTTGCCGCCACTTTCAGAGCAGCACCGCATCGTCGCCAAAATCGAGGAGCTATTCAGCAGGTGGGACGCAGGGGTCGAGGCGCTGAGGAAAGTACAAGATCTGTTGAAGCTGTATCGTACCTCAGTTCGTGAAGCTGCAGTAAGAGGTCGATTAGTTCCTGTTAACGCTGAAATAGCTGGAGAAAACTGTCAGTTGGTCGAAAGTACGGATAAGTCATCGGAGAGGAACGAGGATAATTCTATACGGCAGTTTAACACTTGTAGTGCCGATTCCTATGATTTACCACCGGGTTGGAAATGGGCCACAGTTGCTCAATTGGCATCACATGAAGCTAACGCGATCACAGATGGACCATTCGGATCTAATTTAAAGACATCTCATTATACAAGTAGTGGTCCACGTGTTATTCGACTCCAGAACATCGGTGATGGTACATTCATTGATGAACAAGCACATATATCACAAGAGCATTATGAACGTCTAAAAAAGCATGCGGTAAAGCCTGGAGATATTATCATTGCACTACTTGGAGAACGGCTTCCTCGGAGTTGCGTTTTACCAGATGGTATCGGGCCAGCGATTGTCAAAGCAGATTGTGTGCGTTTTGCGCCAAATCGAAGTATTGCGCTACCTAAATTTCTAAATTATGCCCTTAATAGTGAGACTGTAAGAAAGAGAATAGCATTAATAGTGCACGGCGTAGGTCGCCCGCGTCTTAATCTGAAAGAGGTCAAGTCTATCCTATTACCACTACCTCCGCTAGCTGAGCAAGCAAGAATTATCGCAGAAGTTGATCGTCTCTTCTCGGTAGTTGACCTGCTCAATACAGTGATCGAGCAGACTTTAAAGAATGCCAATGCACTTCGTAATAGTATCCTAAGGCTAGCCTTTACAGGACAGCTTGTCCCCCAAGACCCTACCGATGAACCCGCCTCCAAGCTCCTCGAACGCATCAAAGCGGAACGGGCGCGCATGGAAGCGGATCAACCACGCAAGCGTAAAAGGAGAGCCAATTGACCATGCCCATCGAACAAGCATCCTCCATCGTCCAGCGCCTCTGGAACTACTGCCACGTTCTCCGCGACGACGGCGTCAGCTACGGGGACTACGTGGAGCAGTTGACCTATCTCATCTTCCTCAAGATGGCCGATGAGCAGGTCAAGTACCTCAACCGGCCCCGCATCATCCCCGAGGGCCTGGACTGGCCCAGCCTGCTGGCGCTGGATGGAGACGAACTTGAGACGCAGTACCGGCACATCTTGGAAGGATTGGCCAAACAAGGCGGCATGCTCGGCGTCATCTTCCGCAAGTCGCAGAACAAGATCCAGGATCCGGCCAAGCTGAAAAGGTTGATCGAGCTGATCGGCAGCGAGACCTGGAGCGGCATGGACATCGATCTCAAGGGCGAGATCTACGAAGGTTTGCTGCAAAAGAACGCCGAGGACGTCAAGAGCGGCGCCGGGCAATACTTCACCCCGCGGCCGCTGATCAAGGCGATCGTCGAGTGCGTGAGGCCCGAACCCGGGCAGACGATCTGCGATCCGGCCTGCGGCACCGGGGGTTTCTTCCTGGCGGCGCACGACTACATCGCCCACCATTATCAGCTCGACAAGGAACAGAAGCGGTTTCTGAAATGCAATACCTTCAAGGGCTGGGAGATCGTGGACGCCACGGCCCGGCTTTGCGTCATGAACCTGTATCTGCACGGGATCGGCGACATGGAGAGTCCCATCGTGGTGGGCGACAGCCTGATGGCCGACCCGGGCGAGCGGTTCGACCTGGTCCTCACCAATCCGCCCTTTGGCAAGAAGAGCAGCATCACCGTGGTCAACGGCGAAGGCAAGGCCGACCGGGAATCGATCACCTACGAGCGCCAGGACTTCTGGGCCACCACCTCCAACAAGCAACTCAACTTCCTCCAGCACGTCAAGACGCTCCTGAAGATCAACGGCCGGGCGGCCATCGTGGTACCGGACAACGTGCTCTTTGAAGGCGGCGCGGGCGAGACGGTGCGGCGCAGACTCCTCGCCGAGTGCGACGTGCATACGCTGCTCAGGCTGCCGACCGGCATTTTCTACGCCCAGGGTGTCAAGGCGAACGTGCTCTTCTTCGATCGCAAGCCGGCCCGTGAGCGACCCTGGACCGAACGGCTCTGGATCTACGACCTGCGGACCAACAAGCATTTCACCCTCAAGACAAACCCGCTGCGGTACGAAGACCTGCAGGATTTCATCAAGTGTTATCACCCGGAAAACCGATACGACCGGGAAGAGACCGAGCGGTTCAAGGCTTTTACCTACGAGGATCTCATGCAGCGGGACAAGCTCAGCCTGGATATTACCTGGCTCAAGGACGAGAGCCTTGAGGACACGGAGAATCTGCCTGATCCGGATACGATCGCGGCGGAGATCGTGGAGAACCTGCAGGCGGCGTTGGAGCAGTTTGCTGCTGTTTATGAGGAGCTTGAGGGTGGGAAGTGAGTATGTAATGGGGCCATACAACGAATAGCAAAAGGGCAATTACGGCCCTATCTCTAGGTAGTAAAAACTGGAGGAATTTAATGGAGAAAGTAGATTTACTTGTAAATTATAATTTAACACTACATATCGA
>JAAYXC010000018.1 GCA_012516115.1 Bacillota bacterium
AAGCGGCCGACGCCCATATGAACTTAAACCAAAAGTCGTCACGCCTGGGGGCAGGATTAAGGGGCGCCGGGATGACAACCGGTAGACGACGGGGGAGTCTCCTCCGGTGGGGAAAGAAATAAAAAAACGGCCGTGCACCAGCTCCGATCCACGCCTCCCGGGCGCATCGCGGCAGCCGCCTCGGACCGGGCCGCCCCGCGGCACATGGAGGATCCGACTTACCGTTGCTTCCTTCCGGACCTGGCGGGGTTCATCGGTCTCCATTGCACGGGACCCGGCCTTCATCGCCGCTTACCGGGACCGTTACCACGAGACAGGACCTCGGCTGGCGTTCGACCCCGCTGTAGCGGGTTGCGGGTCACAGGGCACCGCTACCTCCCCGTCTAGCACGGCCAAGGGGATGCATCTTGTGACAGCCTCCATTCTACCACGACCACCGGCAGGGAGCAAGGGGCCCCGCCGGGCGAAAAGGCCGTTTTTGTGGAAATCCGGCCGCCGGGATTTGATCTCCCCGGGGCAAAGTGTTATCATTAGAAGGGCGTGCCTTTAAGGCCATAAAGCCCGGAAGGGTTTTTTGTGCTCTCGAGGGCCGAATCACGGCGAAACGAAGATTCAGAGGAAGGAGGACTTTTCCCATGGCCAAGATTCTCGAGATTCGCTGGCATGGCCGCGGTGGACAAGGTGCCAAGACCGGTTCCACCCTTTTGGGCGAGGCCATCGTCAGCATGGGCCGTTACGTGCAGGCCTTCCCGGACTACGGTCCGGAGCGGATGGGCGCTCCGATGCGGGCCTATAACCGCATCAGCGACGAGCCCATCACCATCCACTGCGGGGTAACCAATCCCCACGTGGTCCTGGTGCTCGACGAGACCCTCCTCGGCAAGGTCGACGTGACCCAGGGGCTACCCGAGGACGGCACGATTATCGTCAACACCAACCTCACGCCGGCCGAGATCCGGAGTAAACTTAACCTTAAAGGCCGGAAGGTCTTTACCGTAGACGCCAACCGTATCTCCGTCGAAACGATCGGACGGTCATTCCCCAATACACCGATGCTCGGCGCCCTGGTACGGACCACCGGGGTCGTCCCCATCGAGGAGCTTCTGGAGAGCACCCGTCACCGGTTAACGAAGAAATTCCGGACCAAACCCGAGGCGGTGGAGGGTAATATCAAGGCCATTGAACGGGCCTACCAGGAGGTGCGCGGGGAATGATCAAACCCGACGCCACATGGCGTGAACTACCGCAAGGCGGGATAATCCCCGAAGGGGGCACGGCCGCCCTTTACGAGACCGGCGACTGGCGGAGCAAGCGGCCCGTGCACGACAAGACGAAGTGCACCAACTGCCTGCTCTGCTGGATCTATTGCCCGGATTCCGCGATCCTCGTCGAGGACGGCAAGGTGGTGGGGATCGATTACACCCACTGCAAAGGTTGCGGGATCTGCGCCCGGGAATGCCCGCCGAAAGTCCGGGCCATCGAGATGAAAGACGAAAGCGATTTCGAATAATCGGCGAAGGCCGGGGGTTCTTCTCCCGGCCGCCCAAAGGGGGTAGACTGAGATGGCCATCGTCGAAAAGGCCGCCTATACCGGGAACGAAGCCATGGCCGAGGCCATGCGGCAAATCAACCCGGACGTGGTGGCGGCCTATCCGATCACGCCGGCCACGGAGAGCGTGCAGCTCTTTTCGAACTTCGTCGCCGACGGTCAGGTTAATACGGAGTTTGTCACGGTGGAAAGCGAACACTCGGCCATGAGTGCCTGCAGCGGTGCCTCGGCCGCCGGCGCGCGGGTCATGACCGGGACCTCTTCGCAGGGGCTCATCCTCATGGCCGAAATGCTCTACATCGCCGCCGGGCTGCGTTGTCCCATCATCCTGGCCGAGGTCAACCGGGCCTTGTCTGCGCCGATCAACATCCACTGCGACCATAGCGACACCATGGCCGTCCGGGACGCCGGCTGGATCCAGATCTTCTCCGAGAACGCCCAGGAGGCCTACGATAATCTCATCCAGGCCGTGCGCATCGCCGAACATCCGGAGGTCCTCCTCCCGGCCATGGTCACCACCGACGGTTTCATCATCAGCCACGGCATGGAAGCGGTGGAGCTCCTCACCGACGAGGAGGTAAAGTCCTTCATCGGCCAATACCGGGCCACGCGGCCCCTGCTGGATGTGGACCATCCCATCACCGTGGGTGGGCTCGACTTCACCGATTTCTACTTCGAGCACCGTCGTCAGATCGCCCAGGCCGTGGAGAACGCCCGCCGGGTCATCCCGGAGATCGGGCAGGAATTCGGCCGGCGCTTCGGACGGTTCTACGGCTTCATCGATCCGTATAAACTGGACGACGCCGAACTGGTTATGGTGGCCCTGGGTTCCACCGCCGGCACGGCCCGCGCCACCGTGGATGGTTTGCGGACCGAAGGGATCAAGGCCGGCCTCCTTAAGATCAGGGTCTTCCGGCCCTTCCCGGCGGCCGAGATCGCCGAAGCCCTGGGCCGGGCCAAGGCGGTGGCGGTCATGGACCGCTCCGACGGCCTGGCCGGTTGCGGCGGCCCGCTCTTCGCCGAAGTCCGTTCCGCCCTCTACGGCGGGAAGAACACCCCGCCGGTGGTGGACTACATTTACGGACTCGGCGGCCGCGACATCAACGTCAACGACCTCCGGCGGGTCTTCATCGATCTGGCACGCCTCGCCGCCGGTGAGCCCGTCGGGCAGCTCGTCACGTACCTGGGCGTACGTGAATAACGAAAGGAGGGGAAAAACATGGCCAATCTGAAGCAACTGGCGGCCAAACCGGAACCGTTTTCCAGTGGACACCGCGCCTGCGCCGGTTGCGGCGCGCCCATCGTCGCCCGCATGGTTCTCCTTGCCGCCGAGAACCCGGTGGTCTGCGGCTGCGCCACAGGCTGCCTAGAGGTAACTTCGTCGCTTTTTCCCTATACCTCCTGGCGAACGCCTTTCATCCACAGCGCCTTCGAGAACGCCGCGGCCACCATCAGCGGCGTGGAGGCGGCTTACCGTTCCCTGAAGCGCCAGGGTAAGCTTCCGGTGGATAAAGAGATCAAGTTCATCGCCTTCGGCGGAGACGGTGGCACCTACGATATCGGGTTCCAGTCGCTTTCCGGCGCCATGGAGCGCGGCCATAACATGCTCTATGTCTGTTACGATAACGAGGCCTATATGAATACCAACATCCAGCGTTCCAGCGCCACGCCGAAGGGTGCCCATACCACCACCAGTCCGGCCGGCCGCGTTATCCCGGGCAAGCAGCAGTTCCGGAAGGACCTAACGGCCATTATGGCGGCGCATAACATCCCCTACGCGGCCCAGGCCAGCATCAGTCACTGGAACGATCTGGTCACCAAGGTCCAGAAAGCCTTGGCGGTAAACGGTCCGTCGTTCATCAACGTCCTCCAGCCCTGTCGGCTCGGGTGGGATTTCCCGCCGGAGGAAACGGTGGAGATAGCCCGTGAGGCGGTGGATTGCTGCTTCTGGCCCCTTTACGAAGTCGTGGACGGCGAATGGCGGCTCACCTATAAGCCGAGGGAGAAAAAATCGGTCATCGATTGGATGAAAAAGCAAGGCCGCTTCAAGCACCTCTTCCGCCCGGGAAACGAAGCCATCCTCGCAGAGATCCAGGCCAACGTGGACCGGGAATGGGAAAAGCTCCTCAAGAAATGCGGGGAGACGGCCGAAAAGTAAAAAGGGAACCTTGTGGTCGTTTTGAAGAGGGCCGCGTGGCGGCCCTCTTTTACCATGGACTTGGCGAGCGGGGGGAGACGAAGAATATGCGAGAAAAGGTGGGCGTTTTAGCCGGGAGCGGTCGCCTTCCCTTCTTCGTCGTGCGTGGCATCCGGGCGGCCGGACACCAACCGGTGGTCCTCGGTCTGACCGAAGAGGTGGACCCGGCTCTGGCCGCCGAAGCGTCGGACATGGAATACGTCTCCGTCGGTCGGCTGGGTGAAATCGTGCATAGCCTTCACCATCACGATCTCCGTCACCTGGTCCTCGCAGGCAAAGTGCGGAAAACCCTGCTTTTTGCCGATATAAAAATCGACGAAGAGTTCCGGCGCCTCCTCGATGGCCTCCCCCGCAAAAACGACGACGCCATCCTGGGGGCGGTGGTGGATTACCTGGCCCGGGCCGGGATCGTCGTGCTGCCCCAGGCGGAGTTCCTATCCGATCTCCTGGCCCCCAGAGGGGTCCTCTCCCGCCGGGCGCCGGACGCGCGGGAGCAGGCCGATATCCTCTTCGGGTTGACCATGGCCAAGGCCATCGGCGCCCTCGATTTCGGCCAGAGCGTGGTGGTGAAAGACCTGGCGGTCCTGGCCGTCGAGGCGGCGGAGGGCACGGATGAGACCATCCGCCGGGGCGGCCGGTTGGGGCGGGGAGGGGCCGTCTTGGTCAAGGTGAGCAAACCGCAGCAGGACCCCCGTTTCGACGTGCCGACCATCGGCCCGGATACCGTGGCCTGTGCCCTGGAGGCAGTACTTTCCGTCCTGGCCGTGGAAGCAGGGAAGCGCTTCTTCCTCGAACGCGAGGAGGCCCTCCGCGCCGCCGATCGGGCAGGCCTGGCCGTGGTGGGGATCGACGAGGCCGGTGCCTATTAGCTTTCGATTCCAGGAGGGATCGGAGCGCAGGGGAGAGAAATACGCAAAAAATGAAACGCGGGATGGGTAAGCCATTCTTACCGTGGGCCTGCGTCCGCGGGAAAAAAGGATAGGTTCTCGATGAAGGGAAAATCGCTACGGACGGTCTTCCTGTTTTTGTTGCTCCTGGGCGGCCTGGGGCTGGCGGTCTTTCTCTTTTTTCCCGCCCGCGAGAGGAGGAAAACCGTGTTTTCCCCCGGGGCCGCGGGCATCCCGCGACCGGGCGGCGAGGGCGTGATTCTGGAAATCTTCTCTTCCGCCGGCCGGCGAATATGGCACCTGCGTTTTAAAACCGCCAGCTTAACGCAGGAGGAACGGCTCGCGGCCCAAGCCATCCGGGGCGAGTATTGCCTTACCGATCCGCCCGCGCGTTTCACGGCGGCCGAACTTCGCTACGACCCGGACCGCGGGACCCTCTCCCTTTCCCAGGTGCAGGTGCGCGGACCGGCCTGGCAGGTTTCCGCCGGTGAGCTCTTGTGGAAAGAGGGCGATCGTTCTCTCTCGCTGGAAGGAGGTTACACCCTCCGGAAAGAGGGGACGATCGTGACGGGGGAACGCCTCCAGATCGAAGAGGACTTTTCCTCCGTCCGCGCTTTGGGCCCCGTCCGCCTCCATCTTCCCATGGAAAGAAGCGGGACCGAATGAGGAAAACCGCGTTTTTCGTCGTTCTTTTTTTCCTCTGGGGCCTTCTTCCGGCCCGGGCGGCCAGTCTTCAGATCGAGGCACCCGGGGGAATGAAATCCGGTCAAGACGATGCCATCTCCGCCTACGGGTTGCCGGGGAAGCCCCTGCGGGCCGTCCTGGAGGACTACGAGGTCCGCGCCCAGGCCCTTTTTTACAACATCCGCCGCCGCGAGGCCACCTTCAGCGGGGAGGTCGTCTTACAGGTGCAGGAGGAGAAAACCCGCACCACCCTGCGGGCGGAAAAACTGGTCCTAACCCTCGGCGCGCAGACGGCCAGAGCCGAAGGCCGGGTCGACCTCGCCTTCGAAGAAGAAGGCCTGTACCTGGAGGCCGCCGCGGTCGAGGCCGATCTCCGGAGGGAAACCTATGTCCTCGTCGGGCGCCCGGCGGTGGCCCGTTTTCGGGAAAGCCATCGCTTCGCCGCCCGTCGCCTTGTCTACGACCGAAAGGCCACCCGCCTCACGGTGGAAGAAGAGGTGGTCTGGGAGATGACCTGCCAGGCGGGCAAGCGAACCCTTACGGCTACCCGGGGCGAATACGACCGGACACGCGGTCTGCTCGAATTGATGGAGGTGACGGCGGCGGAAAAAGACCTCCGCCTCCAGGCCGGTCGTCTGGTTTACGAAGAGGAGACGGAACGCTTTCATCTGACGGAAAATCCCCGCCTGGCCCAGGGAGACGAACGGTCGCTCACCGCCGCCTCGATCGCCTGGGAACCGGCGAAGGAGCTTTATTACGCCTCCGGCGAGGTGACCTTCCGCGACCCCGTTTACACCGGCACGGCCCACGAGGCCTTTTACGAACCGGCGGCCAAAAGGCTCCTCCTCCGCGGGGAGGCCCGTCTCGCCCGGGGCGAGGACTTCGTCCTCGGGGCGGAAATCCTTTATGATTTCGGGGCGGGAAGGCTGCGGGTGGACGGAGGAGCCAAGGCCCGCATCTTGCTGGCAGAGGAGACCTGAATCGGATGGCCAAGATCGAAGCCGAAGGATTGGTCAAAGAATTCGGCCGCCGCCGGGTGGTGGACGGCGTTTCCCTCTCCCTGGAACCAGGGGAGGTGGTGGGACTTTTGGGGCCCAACGGGGCCGGGAAGACCACGACCTTTTACATGCTGGTTGGTCTGGAGAAGTGTACCAAAGGCCGAATCTTCTTCGATGGACAGGAGATCACCCACCTCCCGATGCATCGGCGGGCACGACTCGGCCTCGGTTATCTGCCCCAAGAACCTTCCGTCTTCCGCAAGATGACCGTGGCCGAGAACATCCTGGCCATCCTGGAACTGCGGGTGGGAGAGAAAAAACGACGTCGGGAACGCTGCGCCCAGCTCCTCGCCGAACTCGGCCTGGAACACCTCAAGGACCGAAAGGGTTTTATGCTCTCCGGAGGCGAACGGCGACGGGTGGAGATCGCGCGCGCCCTGGCCCTCGACCCCCGGTTCATCTTGCTGGACGAGCCGTTCACCGGCGTGGACCCCATTGCCGTGGCCGAGCTGCAAGACATCATCGCCACTCTTAAAGCCAAGGGACTGGGCGTCCTCATCACCGACCATAACGTCCGCGAGACCCTGGCCATTACGGACCGGGCTTATATCATGTACGACGGCCGGATCCTGGTCCAGGGGCCGGCGGATTATATCGCCAACGACGAACAGGCACGCCGTTTTTACCTCGGCGAACGTTTTCTTATATAACCCGGCTCGTCGCCGGTTACATACCGGGGGCCAGCTTCGTTCCGGCGAAGCCGGGAGGCCCCCGGGACAAATAGGTCGCTCAGTCCAGACCTTCTGGACGTAGTTTCCTCCCGTCCAAGGAGGACGCGAAGAAAACCGACTACGGCGAGGAGGCATACGGTGCGTACCTTTACCCGTTATCTCATCCGGGAAACGCTGGGGCCCTTCTTCTTCGGGGTAACGGCTTTTACCGCCCTCCAAGCCGGTATCCTCCTCGTGGCCCTGGCCAAACGTCCCTTACTCAGTGGGACCACGGTCTTGCGCCTGACGGCCCTGGAGCTCCCGCGCCATCTTTCGCTGGCCCTGCCGATGGGGGTTCTACTCGGCACCCTTCTCGCCCTCGGACGGTTATCCTCCCACGCCGAGATCGTGGCCATGCGCGCCGGAGGGTTATCCGGTCTCCAGCTGCTGGCACCTTTTCTCTTCATCGGCCTCCTGGCCAGTCTGGCCGATCTTTACCTGGCGGAACGCGTGGCCCCCCTGTGGCATCGCGCCTACCGCCGGGAAGAGGCCCGGGCTGAAGGCCGGGAAGTCCAGGGAGTACTTTACCGCGAAGTCCTCCCACCGGAATTCGAACGCGATGGTCGTCTCCGTCGTTTGATCTATGTGGGCCGTTTCGATCTCACCAACCTCCGGCTCAACGATGTATATATCCACGAATACGAAGGGGGCCGGGAGAAAGTAAGCGTCTACGCGGAGGAGATGCTCTGGGACGGTCACCTCTGGCAATTTCGCCGGGGCGAGATCAAATTCTTTCACCCGGACGGGAGTACCGCCCGTCTCCTGGTCCGGGATGGAAAGACCTCCTATCGGCCTTTATTGCCGAAACCCAAGGTCATTTCCGCGGCGGCCACGGATCCCGACGAGATGACCTGGTGGGAGTTTAAAGAATTCATCGCCCGTCGCGCCACCATCGGCGCCGAGATCCGCCGGTTCCAGGTCGATCTCCAGACCAGATTGGCCTTACCCTTTGCCTGTTTTGCCCTGACCTTGATCGGCGTCCCCCTCGGGGTCCAGCCGCGCCGGGCGGCCTCGGCCATGGGCTTCGGCCTGGCCATCATCGTTCTTTTCGTTTATTTCTTCCTGCTCTCCTTCGGGCAAGTCCTGGGGAGGAGCGGGGTCCTCCCGCCGGTCCTCGCCGCCTGGCTGGCCAATCTCGTCCTTTGTGGAGTGGGGCTCTATCTCTTCCGGCGGCGGTCGAGGTAAAAGGCGGCGGGGCGGGAGAACGGAGGGGCACTATTTCCCACGGCCAAAGATGGCCGTAAAGAAAACGAAGGGGGTGGAGGAGTGTTCGGCCTTTTCTTGCTCCTGGGCGTAGCCGCGTTGGGCGGTTTGATCGCCTTTGTCGGCGACCGGGTCGGAATGCGCGTGGGCCGGAAACGCCTCACCCTCTTCGGTCTCCGCCCCAGGTATACTTCCATGATCATTGCCGTGATGACGGGGGTGCTCGCCGCCATCTCGACCCTGGGTATCTCGAGCATCGTCTCGGAAAACGTCCGTATTGCGCTCTTTCACCTGACGAAATTGCGCCGGGATCTGGCCGTGGCCCAGGCCCGTAACCTTGAAATGAAAAACGAATACCAACGCGTGACCATGGCGCTTCGCCAGGTCACCGCAAAATGGGAGACCGCCCGGCAGGATCTGGCTTCCACCACCGAACGCCTCACCGCTTTGACCGCGGCCCAGCAAAAGGTGGAAGAAGAACTCCGGGGAGCGAAGGAGGAGCTGGCGGAGAAAACCGCCGACCTCGTAAAACTGAACGAAGAATATGCCCGCGCCAGAAAGGAACGGGAAGAGGCGGAGAGAGAAGTTAAATTTTTCCAACAAAGAAAAGAGAACTTGGAAAGCGCCATCGCCATCCTGGAGAACCAGATCGAGACCCTCTCCGCCCAGCGGGAATACCTGGGGATCGGGGTCGTGGATTTCGCCACCCGGCCCATCATCCTTCACGTGGGAGAAGTCCTGGCCGCCGCCGTGGTCCGGCCGGGCAAATCTTTTACCGCCACCGAAGAGTTAATGGTGGCGCTTCTCGGCCGGGCCGACCAGATCGCCAAAGCCCGCGGAGCGGCCATTGAAGGAAAAACGGTGGCCACCCGGGTGGACATGAAACGGGTCACGGAAGCCTATAAAACCCTCCTCAAACTCCAGACCCCGGCCGTGGTCCGGGTAGTCGCCGGGACGAACGTGGTGGCCGGCAAACCCGCCGTCATCTACCCGGAAGTCCTCCCCGACGAAATAGTCTTCCGCCGGGGAGAAACGGTGATCGCGGTCGTCCTGGAGGGAGAGGAAACGCCGGAGGTGCTCTTCGCCCGGCTGCTGGGCGAGGTCTTCACCGCCGGGAAGAAGGCCGCCGCGGAAAAAGGAATGGTGGACCCCGAAGGGGTAACCCCATGGCCCTCCCTCGATCTGGAACTGCTGCGGGAGACGGCCCGGCAGGCGGCCCAGAGCTCCGGTCGGAGGGAGGTGAAGTTCATCGCCGCCCGCGATCTCCATCGGGCCGGGGAGATCTTAAATCTCGTCCCTGTTCTCACCGTCAATAAAAATGGCCGGTAGGCCGAAGGAGGAATCATCGCATGCGTCGCTCTCAACATCATCTCTTCTTCGCCGTTTTCGTCGCGGTTCTTTTGGGATTCTGGGTTTCCACGGTCATGGCCGCAGCACCCGTTCCCCAGGGTGAAGAGCTCTACTCTTTCCTGCGGGAACTGGCCTCCTTGCAGAACGTGCCCGGTTTTCCACCGGCTCTCTTCACTCCGGAAAGGGACCTGAGCCGTTTTGAGATCGCCTTTTTCCTTTTCCGGTTCGACGCCGTCCTGGCCGCCCGGGCCGTACCGCGTGGTCTTAACCTGACGGAGGCCCTGGCGGCCCTCTGGGCCGCTGCCCATCCCGGGGCCGGGCCCAAAGAGGCCGCCATCTGGGCGGAGAAGGCCGCCTTAGCTTACCGTTATATGCTCATCGAATACCATCGGGAGATGGGCGCCCTCGGATACCGCCTTCAGCCGGATGCCTATCCCCAATGGGTGGGGAGTGACGGGCATGTTTCTGGCCATTGATCCCGGCGCGACCAAATGCGGTTGGGCTCTCTTCGATGACGAAGGCCGGGTGGTGAACCGCGGCATCTGGCCGCGGGCGAATCTGGCCGAACGACTGGCTGCCTATGCCGCCGATGGGCGGATCGATTTCATCGTCCTGGGCGACAGGACAGGTCACCGTTCTCTTCTGCGGGAGCTGGGCGAGATGTCCGTCTGGCGCGGCCGTATCCGCCTGGTGGATGAAGATCGCTCCAGCGAAGAGGGACGTCGGCGTTGTGTACGCGAGACCACCCGTGGATGGAGGAGGCTTCTGCCCCTTTCCCTTCGTTATCCTTCCCGGCCCTACGACGATTACGTCGCGGTCATCCTGGGCGAACGGTATCTGCGCGGTCTTAGCCGGCCGACTTTCCCGCCGGAAAAGACCTGCCCGACCCGGCAGGAAAGAAGACCACCGGTGGAGAATTTTTAAATAAAAGCAAACAGCCGGGCCGTCCCGGAGAAAAGGGACGGCCCCGGTTCTCCTTTGCAGTTACGAAGGCCGGAGGGAAAAGTTTGCGCCGGAAGATCGCCGTCTTATTGTTCCTCTTTCTTTTGGGGGCCGTCGACAGTGGATGGACCGCTTCGTCCGCTCCACCTTCCTGGGTTTACGACGCCTTCGCCACCCTCCATGCGGCCGGTCTGTTCCCCGAATATCCGGCCGCCGCCATCGACGCCGGCTCCTCCCTCAGCCGTTACGAATGCGCCTTCTATCTGCGTTTACTCCTCCTCCGCCTGGGAAAGGAGGGCGATAAGGACCCCTGGCCGACTTCCGGGCCTGTGGCCACGGCCTTCAGCCGGTTGGTGGAAGAGTTTACGCCGGAGCTCGGCGCCCTGGGGATCCAGGTGCAGGTCTGGCCGCCGGAAGAAGAAGGAGATCAATCGGTCTACTTCGATCTCGATACCATCCTGGCCGGTCTCGACCGGCCGACGGAAGGACCGGGCGAGAAACCTCCGGACCTCCAGGACGCCGGAGGTTCACCCATCAACGCCACGGATCCCTCGTTAAACATAACGTCCACCGCGAATACATACCGAACGCCGAGGCCGGAGTCGCTTAATCTACCGCTGACCGACTTCCGGAAGTACCCCCAGAGCCTGCTGGGCCTGGCCGGGGAAGTCTTGGGACTGGAGTGGAGCACGGAGTTCTCTTCCGATTCCGCCACCTCCATCCTCGGTTCCCCCCTCCGGCTGGGTGGGTTCATCT
>JAAYXC010000101.1 GCA_012516115.1 Bacillota bacterium
CCCCTCTATCACGCCGCGGCGGTCATGGCCTCGAACTACTTGGTGGCCTTATTCGACGTCGCCGTCGGGCTTTTTACCCGATTGGGGCTTACTCCCGGGGCGGCGCAAGAATCTCTTTGGCCCCTTATCGACGCCACCCTGGATAACTTACGCACCCTTGGTCCGGAGAAGGCCCTCACCGGCCCCATCAGCCGGGCCGACCTGGGGACGGTCCGGACGCATCTTCTCCGGCTGGCAGAGCATGATGAAAAGGTGGCGACCGTTTACCGGGCCCTGGGGGTGGCCACGGTCGCCTTGGCCCAACGGGCCGGCCGGATCACCAACGCCGAGGCCGGAGAGCTGTTAAAACTCTTGGAAGGGGATAAGAGCTGATGGACGAGATAAAACGGGTCACCACCGAGACCTTCCGGCGGAAAAAAACCGCCGGGGAGAAGATCGTCATGGTTACGGCCTACGATTTCCCCTTTGCCCGGTTGGTGGATGAAGCGGGCGTCGACGGGATCCTGGTCGGCGATTCCCTGGGCATGGTGGTATTAGGTTATGAGACCACCATCCCCGTGACCATGGAAGAAATCCTGCACCATACCCGGGCCGTGCTCCGCGGCGCCCGGCGGGCCCTGGTCGTGGCCGACCTACCCTTCCTCTCTTACCAGACCGGCGAGGAAGAGGCCCTCCGTAATGCCGGGTCTCTCCTTAAAGCCGGAGCCGCGGCGGTCAAACTCGAAGGCGGCCGGGAATACGCCGGGATGGTAAAGAGGATGGTAACGGCCGGGATCCCGGTCATGGGCCATCTGGGCCTTACCCCCCAGTCGATCCACGAGTTCGGCGGGTACGGTCTACGGGCCAAGGAGGCCGCCTCGGCCGTCAAGCTCCTCGAGGACGCCCTGGCCCTGGCCGAGGCGGGGGTCTTCGCCATTGTGCTCGAGAAGATCCCCCGGGAAGTAGCGGCCGAGGTTACCGCCAGATGCCCGGTCCCGACCATCGGCATCGGTTCGGGGCCGGACTGCGACGGCCAGGTCCTGGTCCTCCACGACCTCTTGGGACTCTACGAAGAGTTCAAGCCCCGGTTCGTTAAACGTTATGCCGAACTGGGGGCGGCGGTCCGGGAGGCCGTGGGCCGTTACGTCTCCGAGGTCCGCGGTGGAGAATTCCCCGGCCCCGAACATGCCTGGGGAATGGAACCGGACCAACTGGCCACCTTTCGTGCGCAGCTCGACCAAATGGAGGGCGGGACCAATGACACTGGCCAAGACCGTTAAGGAGGTACGGGAAGCAATCGCCGCGGCCCGACGGGAGGGCAAAAGCATCGGTTTCGTCCCGACCATGGGCTATCTCCACGATGGGCATCTGGCCTTGATCCGGCGGGCGCGGGCGGAGAACGGTTTCGTGGTGGTGAGCATCTTCGTCAACCCCACCCAGTTCGGACCGAACGAAGACTTTGCCCGTTACCCGCGGGACCTGGCGCGGGATCTAGATCTCTGCCGCGGGGCCGGGGTCGATCTCGTCTTCGCCCCCGAGGTGGCCCAGATGTATCCGCCGGGTTTCCAGACCTACGTGGAGGTCGAAGAGTTATCGCAGGGCCTCTGCGGGGCCAGCCGCCCCGGCCACTTTCGCGGGGTGGCCACGGTGGTGACCAAACTCTTCAACATCGTCACCCCGGACCGGGCCTATTTCGGCGAGAAGGACGCCCAGCAGCTGCGGGTGATAAAGCGTATGGTGGTGGATTTAAACTTTCCGTTGGAGATCGTTGCCGTCCCCACCGTGCGCGAGCCCGACGGCTTGGCCATGAGCTCGCGGAACACATACCTTTCGCCGCAGGAGAGGCAGGCGGCCCTCGTCCTCTACCGCGCCCTCTGCCTGGCCAAGGACCTCTTTGTCCGGGGTGAGCGGCGGGCCGAAGAGATCTTGGCCCGCATGCGGGAGCTCATCGCGGCCGAGCCCTTGGCCCGGATCGATTACGTGGCCATCGTCGATGACGAGACGCTGGCGCCGGTAGAAAGAATCGACCGGCCGGTACTCGTGGCCCTGGCCGTCTTTATCGGGCCGACGCGGTTGATCGATAATATCGTGCTCAAGCCTTGAGGCGTGAGGCGGAGGGTAAATGTGAGGCATAAGGCGTGGGGCATGAGGAAATAAGGCATGGGGCATGAGGCATGGGTCGAGACCGAAACAACGTAAGGCGTGAGGCGGAAGGTGAACGGAAATGCTCCGTATAATGTGTAAATCGAAGATCCACCGGGCCACGGTGACCGAGGCCAACCTGAACTACGTGGGGAGCATCACCGTCGACGCGGAGCTGTTGCGCCTGGCGGACATCCTCCCGTATGAGCAGGTACAGGTAGTGAACATTAACAACGGCGCGCGCTTCGAGACCTACGCCATTCCCGGGGAACCCGGCTCGGGTGTGGTCTGCGCCAACGGCGCCGCCGCCAGGCTGGTCATGCCGGGGGACCTGGTGATCATCATGGCCTATGCCCTGGTCGGCCCGGAGGAGCTCGGAGATTTTAAGCCCCGTATCGTTCACGTCGACGGGGCCAACCGTCCCCTGCCGGAGACGGAGGCCGGGGCATGAGGGTTCGCCTCCTGGCCGTCGGCCGGCTCAAGGAGGACTATCTCCGGGCGGCGGCGGCCGACTATACCGCCAGGCTCAAGCCCTACCTCCAGCTCGAAGTGGTCGAAGTCCCCGATCTCCCGGAC
>JAAYXC010000102.1 GCA_012516115.1 Bacillota bacterium
GATCTCGCCCAGTAACTCGTTCAAGATCTCCTTGGCCCCGGTCCGGTCGCCCACCCGGACCCGGCCGAGGAGAGTACGCTCCATTTCCAGGGGATAGGGACCCTTGCTCCCCTGGGTCTCCAGTTCATGGAGGATCTCTTCTTTGCCTTTACGAGCTCCGATGAGCTCGGCCAGGCGGGCCTGTTGTTCGTTCAGTTCCCGCCGCTGCATCAGGGTGAGTAATCCCACCTGCGCCAGGTGGTTGGCCACCACAAAGAGGAGCTCGGCCGCGGCCTGGACGTCGGGACCTTTGAGCACTTTCACGTCGGTGAGGATCTCCTTCAAGTCCTCCCGAGGGAACCCGAGGTCCCCCACCGCCGCCCCGATCTCTTCGATGGCCAGATCATCGAGGGGCCAGAGCAAAACCGGACCGCAACTAAAAGAACCGAGGAACTGATTACCCACCATCACCGGAGCCGACCATTCGATGAGCCCGGCATGGCAACGGAAGATATAAGGCTCCCCCAGCTGGGCCGCGAGTTCTCCGCCTTTCCTCAACGAGGCGATGCACCTGGCCTTCCCCTCCTTTACGGCCTGGACGGTCCGGCAGAAAGGGTGAAGACCCGTGCCGGCCAAGGGGACCAGTTCACCCTGGGGCGTGAGAACGTTGACCCCGAGCCCGGTGGCAATGGCAAAAGAACGGACCAGCCGTGAGAGGAGGCGGTGCTCGATGACCGTGCTGACGTCGGGAGTAGGAGAAAACGGGTTCCCGGAGTTCATCTTTCCTCCCCATCGGGCTGTTCCTCGATGACGAGGAGCGGTTCGTCGGTTACCACCATCGCCCCCTCCGGCGCCAGGATCTCCACTATCCGGCCATCAACCGGGGAAGGGAAAAGGAAGATCTCCTCCCCCATGGCGAGCTCCGCCAGATCCTGATCGATCTCCACCGTCTCCCCGGGACTTACCAGCCACCGGAGAACCCGGCAGTACTCGATCTCCTCGCTTAAGAAGGGCAACTTAACCTCGACGCGCAAGCGGACCACCCTTCTTCAAGGCTCGTCTCTGCAGAATTCGCCGAGGCAAGGGTGGTATCCTCCTTCATTTCGTTCCGGCCAAGTATTTCCAAGGGCAAACCGGTTACCCCCGGGCGAAAGACGCGGTACGCAAGGGTCGCGTTCGCCAGTCATCGACTTGGAAGATCTTCTCGAGGGCCAGGGCATAGGCCCCCATCAAGGGCGGGTCCTGGCTCATGCCGGAGAGGACAAAACGGACCGGGTTCACGATCTCGCCCAAGGCCCGTTCCTTCGCCACTCTGGTGGCCGGCTCGAGCAGGACGGAACCCGCCCGGGCGAGCTCCCCGCCGAGGACGACCATCTCGGGGTTAAAAAGGCTTACCAGATTGGCCAGGGCAATCCCGACCATGGCCCCGACCTCGGCGAGTATCTCTTGGATTTCCGGTAATTCCACCAAGGGCCTGCTTACTACCTCGGCAATGGTCAAGTCGTCTTTCTTTAGGCCGTAACGTTTCAAAACCTCTTCGTCGAGAACCTCTTTCGCCTTTTCCAAGACGGTACGGGCGCCGCAGAGGGCTTCAAAACACCCTTCGCGACCACAGGCGCAACGCGGACCGCCTTCCGGGACAAGGACCATGTGGCCCACCTCGCCGGCATACCCACGGGCCCCGCCGAAGATCTCACCGTTGATAACTATTCCGGCGCCGATGCCTACCGAAAGGTTTAGATAGATGAGATTGGGGCAGCCGCGGCCGCTCCCGAAGAGTCTCTCCCCCACCGCCGCCGCATTGGAGATGTTCTCCACGTGGACCGGGATCTCCCCCAATCTCTCGGAAAGCATCTTTCCCAGCGGCACATTCTCCCAGTCAAGGTTGGAGGAACGGGCCACCAGCCCACAAGATGAGTCGACCAAGCCGGGCGAGGCCACCCCGCACCAGAAGACGTCCCCGAGCCGGATACCGGTGGCCTCGAGCAGCTGGCCGCAGGAGCCCACCACTGCTTCTACCACCTCCCCGGGGAGATGGGACTCCAGTCTTAAGACCTGGCTGGCCAGGACCTCGGCGCCGAGGTCGAGGAGGGCCGTCACCGCCTGGCCCCGTTGGATACGGACGGCAAAGACATCCCCGGCCCTGGGATTTAAGGCCAACATCACCGGCCGGCGGCCGCCGGTCGACTCGCCGAAGCCGATCTCCCGCACCACGCCCTCCGCCAGGAGCTCGTTGACGATTACCGTGACCGTAGGGGGGGTAAGGCCGGTGAGTTTCGCCACTTCGTGCCGGGCGATGGGGCCCTGCCTCCTAATGGTCTCCCGCACCAGCAGGCGGTTTAAGACCTTGAGATCTCGGCTCTTGCTCGCCGGCTTCTCGCCTCTTAGCATCTTCCTTCCCCGTCCGCGCCTTTACTCATTCTCCCGTTCGTAGACGATGCGGCCGTCTACCATCGTGAGGAGAATCTCGATCTCTTCATCGAAGACGGCCAGATCTGCCTTCATCCCCTCCGCCAGGACGCCATAGAACCGGTCGAGCTTTTGGAACCTTGCCGGGTTCACCGTCGCCAGCCGTACCGCCTCCGGCACGGTAAGTCCCACTAACTTGACCATGTTCCGCACTAATTGGTTCATGGTTGCCACACTACTGGCAAAGGCACTCCGGTCGGCCAGTTTGGCCACGAAGTTCGTCCCTGCGTCCTGTACTTCGAACTCCGCCGGGACATCCGCTTCGACGATTACATCTAACCCTCCGAGGCGGTACGTGCCGGGACCCAGGCCGGCGGCAGACATGGAATCGGTCACCAGGCAGACGCGGTCCAACCCCTTGGCCTTTAAGACCAACCGTATGAGACTCGGCGGAAGGTGGTGCCCGTCGGCGATGATCTCGGTGGTCAGTTCGTCGAGGAGGAGAGTCGATTCCACCACCCCCGCAAGACGATAACCGTCCACCCGCCGGACGGTCGACATACCGGAAAAGATATGGGTTACATGGGTATATCCGTTCTCCACCGCCTGCAATACATCCTGATAGGTGGCATCAGAATGAGCAATCGAGGCCACGATTCCCTTCCGCCGGAGTTCGCGGCCGAGGGCGAGGCCGCCGGGGATCTCCGGGGCCGCCGAGACGCGGACGATGCACGGATAGCGTTCGAGCAACGGCAGATAATCCTCCGGGTGAGGTTCGATGATGTATTCGGGATTCTGCGCCCCCCTCTGGGCCTGATTGAAGTAAGGACCCTCGAGATGGACCCCGAGGATCCTGGCACCGCGCGTACCCTTGGCCATGACGCGGCTTATGCAATCCACCGCCCTCTGGATCTCGGCGAGGGGGCCGGAAAGGGTGGTGGGAAGAAAGGAGGTGACCCCACCCCGCGCCAATCCTTCGGCCATCCGCTCGAGCTGTGCCTCCTCCGCGGCCATGACGTCGCCGCCCCAGGCCCCATGGAGGTGAAGATCGATGAAACCGGGACTTATGTAAGCTCCTTTTACATCTACGATCCTAGCATTTTCGGGAAGGGGAAGTCCACGGCCTACGGCTTTGATGAGGTCCCCTTCCACGATCACCGTGCCGGGAGAGATGAGCTGAAAAGGAGTAATAACTTTGCCGTTAATAAAAGCGATGGGTTCTTTCATTGTTGCGATTACCTCCAATAGTGGAATCCGACTAACCCACCCCCCGACCCCCTCTCGTAGAGGGTGGTTCGGCGAACTGCCCCAGAGGGGGTGGCCGTGAGGCCGGGGGTGAGTTAAAAGAAGCACCCATAGGATACAGACGGGAAGTGGAAACTACCAATCAAGCCCCCCGGCGGAATCGCGGTCCAGATACAACCTGGCCCGTGGATGGATCCTAAGGATCGAGGCCGGGCAAGCGGTGGAGATGGGTCCGGTGAGCGCATTCTTCACCGCTTCCCTCTTGGTCGGGCCCGGGACCACGCAGTAAAGCCACCCGCCGGAGAAGAGCACCGGGATGGTCAAGGTGATGGCGTGGGTCGGCACCTCTTCGAGCCGGGCAAAGCATCCGTCGTGGACCTGTTGGCGTCGGCAGGCCTCGTCCAGTTGCACCACTTTTACCATCTTGGGGTCCGCGAAGTCGGCCACCGGGGGATCGTTAAAGGCCAAATGACCGTTCTCCCCGATCCCCAGGCAGACGATGTCGATGGGCGCTTCGGCGAGAAGATCCGCATAGCGACCGCACTCTTCTTCCGGCGAAGGGGTCTCGCCCCTGAGGAGATACACCTCCCCGGGATGAACCCGGTCGAAGAGATGCTCTTTTAAGTACCGCCGGAAACTCTGCGGAGCCTCCGCGGAGAGGCCGAGGTACTCGTCCATGTGGAAGGCGGTGACGCGTTTCCAATCGATCCCTTCGGCCGCCGAGAGGGTTTCCAGGAACTCGTTCTGGGAAGGAGCGGCGGCGAAGACCATCCTCACTCTGGTCTGTTGGCCGAGGAGCTCTCGGAGCTTGGCCGCCACCGCCACCCCGGCCGCCCGGCCGAGGGAACGACGGTCGGGGTGGATCTCGACGAAGAGAGAAGCAAATTTACGCGTAAAATGATCTGTCAAAGGTTACTACGCCTCCTAAATACCATAAAATTGAGTAGATCTTCGAACGATCCTGGCCTTAGTCTGCGATTGATATTTGCTTATCTAAGGAGCTTAATCCTTGGCATATATTTCTCTTCGAACTGTTTGTTAAGCTTGTCACCTTCGGGGAGATTAGCACTAGTCCAAACCGGAGGCTGGATCCCCATAGCTAAAAGTTTTTCTGCTGTATACATCATAAGCAAATTCATAACAAATGAGTTGACAAAAGTTGAGGTTGGCCCCATCTTTTGTGGCAACCCTTCAAGCGTGACCACGGCGTCACCCAGGGGAAGATGGTTATCGATGAACACGTCGACCAGTTCGTAGAGGTTTTTCCCACTCGGGTGACGGGCGGGTGCACCTGGCGGTACGAATTTGGCGAAAGAGGTAGAAGTAACGCCGATCGTGGTGATTCCTCTCTTCTTGGCCTCTAAAGCACAATCGACGGTCATCGAGTTGATGCCATATGCATTGACGATGATCAAAACATCACCTGATTTCACCCCGTAAGCCTCGAGAACCGTGGCCGCGTATCCGGGGGTCCTCTCCACCAGGGATGAACGTTTCGCCCCATGGATCAGAGTGGTCCCAGGATCGAGAATAGCGTTGACATTTGCCAGACCCCCGGCCCGCCAGAAGACTTCCTCTACCGCCATGTTGGAATGGCCACCCGGGCCGATAACATTAATCAAGCGATCCTCGGCCACTTTCTGGGCCAGAATCGTTGCCGCTTTATTGAGGGCTTCTTGTTCTTCTTCCTCGATCGTTTTCAAGAGAGAAACAATTGTTTCTAAGTAGGTTTTACTTATCTTCGACATGTAATTTTTCCTCCTTAAATCTTAATCATCTTAATCATAAGCTAAAAGAGTCTTCCTTCAGCCCGCATCCCAAGAATTCGTTTTGGCAACTCTATTCGTACCGACACTCCAATATTCTCGCCACCTGGTTGACACTGACATACTCTAAGATCGGCTACCGCACTTATAAGAAGAACAGCCTCCTCCAAGGAGAGCCCGAATCGTTTCACCAAGAAATCGGCAAAGAGGGTAGAAACTCCTTCGATGGCCTCCCACGGTGTAGGATAGAAACCACAACCGAAAATTACTTCGTCATTCTCTCCAAAGGGGGCTGGCAAAGCTACTCCCCGGAGTAGATGTACCTCTACGTCTACCTCGCCGTTTGTTTCCAAAGCCAATCCGCATAACTCCCCATCACCCATGCAGGCATGAACATCGCCAAGGGCTAAAAGCGCTCCAGGGACGAAGACGGGGAGATAAATTGTGGCTCCAGGTGCCACTAAACTGTTATCTAAGTTCCCGCCGGGAGGGCCACCATAGACAGTATGGATGGGCGCACCAAGGGGAGCAGTACCGATGGTCCCTACCATAGGCCGCACAGGGATGCGGATATGCGGAGAGAATTCCACGATTCCATTAATGATCCGACAAATCTTAATCCGTTGTGCCTTAACCCGATCGCGGCAAATCCCGCTTCCAGGGATTAATCTTATATGTGCTTGGGAACCGAGTCTAATATCCTGAATCTTAACGGCTAAAGCATCACCAGGATTAGCCCCATTTATATAAATTGGACCTGTAACCGGATTAACCTCGGTAATGGGGATCGGAGCCATATCGCTCTCCGATTTTACTCGATCGGTACTGCAGTCTAAGGTTTGAAAAGTAATGGATATTGGTGGAGTAACTTGTGCAACAGGCTCATCTTTATTGGAAAA
>JAAYXC010000103.1 GCA_012516115.1 Bacillota bacterium
ATATAAAACGACGCGCAATGGCAACCTTTTTCTCTCCATCTGGTTTAACCCTCCCGCCTTGCTTTAACCCGGGCGCTTTTTCTCCGACCCGGCCGGAAGATCCCCTTTTCCCCGCTGCCTTGCCTCCGCTCCACAACCTGCGATCCACGTTTCCCGCGTAAACTCAACGTCGATGCCATCTTGCCCACCAGGTCCTCAGATCAGCTCGCGCAGCAAACCCAGGAGTTCTTCCCGGCCCGCTGGCCGGGGATTGGCGGCCAGGGAACCCGAGGGCAAAGCCCCTTCCACCAGAGCCGTAAAGTCTTCCTCCCGCAACCCCATGGACCGGAAGGTGGAGGGGATTCCCAACCGTTTGTTTAAATGCATGACATGCCTTATCGCCGCCGCGGCCCGGTCGAAGACATCCCCCGGGGCACCCACTCCCCAGACCTCGGCCAGCCGGGCGAATTTCTCGTAAGCCACCTGGAGATTAAACCGCATGACCAGGGGCAAAAGAACCCCGCAAACCAGGCCGTGCGGAAGGTTATAGTACACGCCCAGGGGATGGGCCAGCCCGTGGACCGCGCCCAATCTGGCGTTGGCCAGAGCCACGCCGGCCAGAAGGCTGGCCCGGGCGAGGGCCGTCCGCGGGTCTAGGGCCTCTTCTTCCTGCAGGCGCAGAAGATTGGCCGGGATGAGCCGTGCGGCCTCCAGAGCGAAGAGATCGGTCAGATCGTTGGCCCCCTTGGAGACATAGGCCTCCACGGCATGGGAGAGGGCGTCCATGGCACTGTAAATGGTCTGGGCGCGGGGAAGCCCCAGGGTTAATTCGGGATCGACCACCGCCGCCCGGGCATAAAGAAACTCGCTCCGGATGCTCTGTTTCACCCTGGCCTTCTGGTCGGTGAGGACCGCGTTGGGCGTGACTTCGGCCCCGGTACCGGCGGTGGTGGGCACCGCCACCCATGGCAGGCCGGGCTGCATCAGTTGACGGGAACCGTAGAAATACTCTTCGATCTCGCCTTCGGCTCCCACCAGACCGGCGGCGGCCTTGGCCGCATCCAAACAACTCCCGCCGCCCAACCCCAAAAGGACCTCGGCCGCCTCCGCCCGGGCGGTGGCCACGATCGCCCCGATCATATCCAGGGTCGGTTCCCGGTCCACCACCGCCAGGACCTCGACCCGGACCCCGTTCTCCCGCAGGAGGGCGGCCACTTCCTCCGCCATGGCGGTCAGGGTTCCGGGCCCGGTCACGATGAGCACCCGTCGCCCGAACGTCGTGACCACGGCGGGGAGAACGCGGCGCCGGCCGGGACCGAAATAAAGGGTTACCGGAAGCAAAAGACTGGGACCGATCTTCACGCCACTCAACCTCCAGAGATCGAAGTTCGGCATGGCGCGGGCCGATCCTCCTGATGGTCTTCGGGCGGCCAAACGTTTTTATACCTTATCTTTCTTTAGCTTTATGTGCTCGTTGACGAAGAGACCAGAATTCGGTAGAATAGCAAACGTAACCGGTGAACAAAACGCCAAACGGAAACGGTGCGAACGGCTCCACCGACCGTTCGACCGGGCCGAGGAGGGTGATGGCTCTTTGGAGACCCGTGGGAAGAACCTTGCCCATTTCATGGAACTCCCCGATCGGGACATCTTCGCCAAGACCAGACCTTTCTATGAGTTCATGGAACAATTGACCGCCGAACACCATCACCACTGGCATCGCGTCCTGACCTCTCCTTCCGAAGCGCGCGTGCGCATCATCGACCGTTACACCGGCCAGGAACGGGAGATGATCAATCTCGCCAGCAACAACTACCTGGGACTGACCACCCATCCCAAGGTGGTCGAAGCCGGGATCAAAGCCTACGAAAAATACGGGGCCGGTGCCGGCAGCGTTCCCCTCCTCGGCGGTACCATGCTCCTCCATCGAGAACTGGAACAGCGACTGGCGGCGATGAAGGGTTGCGAGGACGCCATTATCTTCACTTCCGGCTACTCCACCAACGTGGGTTGCATCTCCGGTCTGGTGCGCAAGTGCGATGTGGCCATCAACGACCGGCTGAACCACGCGAGCATCATCGACGGCTGTCGGCTCTCGGGTGCCAGCTTCCGGACCTTCCGCCACAACGACCCGGCCAGCCTGGCAGAGGTTCTGGCCGAATGCGATCGAGAGTTCCAGGGGAAACTCGTCATCGTCGACGGCGTCTACAGCATGGACGGCGACATCGCCCGGCTGCCCGAGTTCCTCCCCATCATCCGTAAATACGGGGCCCGCCTCATGATCGATGAGGCCCACGCCACCGGCGTCCTGGGCGCCCACGGCCGCGGCACCCCGGAGCACTACGGACTGGAAGGGCAGATCGACATCGTCGCCGGGACCCTCTCGAAGGCCCTGGGCGGCGTGGGCGGCTTTGTGGCCAGCACCCGCGAGGTCGTGCATTATCTGCGCTTCTATGCCCGTTCCTATATGTTCTCCACCGCCCTCCCGCCGGCGGTGACCGCCTCCCTCATCGCCGCCGTCGAGGTGATCCAGGAGGATCACGCCCTCCGCGAGCGTCTCTGGCGAAATATCCGCTTCTTCACCGACAACCTACGGCAGCTGGGCTTCAACCTGGGCCAGGCCGAGACGGCCATCATCCCCATCATCGTCGGCGACCAGGAACGCCTGAAGGCCCTCAGCCGGGAAGTCCACGAGGCCGGGCTCTTCATCAACCCCGTCTACTATCCGGCCGTGCCCAAGAAACAAGATCGCCTGCGCATCTCGCTCATGGCCACCCTGGAGCAGTCCGATCTCGACTACGCCCTCGAGGTCCTGGAAAAAGTCGGCCGCAAGTACGGGCTCATCTGAGAGTGGAAGACCGCTCCCCACCCTCTTGAGAGACGCTGAGGTCCATCGGGAAGAAGGGGTTCTCAATGGGTTACCTTCCGGCGGAGACTCGTTATGAAGAGATGATCTATCGCCGCTGCGGAAAGAGCGGTCTCAAGCTTCCCCTGCTTTCCTTGGGCCTCTGGCACAATTTCGGTTACGAGGACGCCTTCGCCAACATGAGGGCCATGGTCTGGCGGGCCTTTGACCTCGGCATCACCCATTTCGATTTGGCGAATAACTACGGTCCTCCCCCCGGTGCCGCTGAGGAAAATTTTGGAAGAATTCTTAAACAGGACCTGAAAGACCACCGGGATGAGCTCGTAATCTCAACCAAAGCCGGTTATCATATGTGGCCCGGCCCATATGGCGACTGGGGTTCCAAGAAGTATCTCCTGGCCAGCCTGGATCGGAGCCTACGGCGGCTCGGTCTCGATTACGTCGACATCTTCTACTCCCATCGCCCCGATCCCGCCACTCCTTTGGCGGAAACCATGGAAGCCCTGGCCCAGGCCGTCCGCCAGGGAAAGGCGTTATACGTGGGTATCTCATCGTACCCCCCTGAACAAACGAGAATGGCCTATGAAATACTGAAAAGCATGGGGATAACGTGCTTGGTCCATCAGCCGTCTTATTCACTCTTCGACCGGTGGATAGAAGATGGCCTGCTCGATCTCCTGGATGAATTGGGCATGGGCTGCGTCGTCTTTTCCCCGCTGGCGCAGGGCATTCTCACGGACAAATATCTGCATGGAATACCGGCTGATTCAAGGGCGGCCAAGCCCACCGGATTCCTGCGCGTCGAACAGATCACCGGGGAAAAGATAGAAAAAGTGAAAAGACTCGCTTCCATCGCCCGGCAACGAGGCCAAACCATGGCTCAGTTCGCATTATCTTGGGTATTGAGAAAAGACACCATCACATCGGCCATCATAGGGGCGAGCAAACCCGCTCAAATCGAGGAAAACGTGAAATCCATAAAAAATCTGACCTTCAGTCCGGAAGAACTTGAAGAGATCGAGAGGATCCTGCGATCCTGAAAATCCCTGTTCTGGCTCCGCGGGGATTCTTTTCTCGACGTCGAATGGATCAAACGAGACCGGGATCGAAGATGGCTTACCTGGCCCGCCTGCTGGGCGGAATCAAATAAAGCCCCCTCATCGTACGCGATTCGAGGACGAACCGTTTCACCGAACATAAGCAGACTCGTCGTTCCTCTGTCCCGGCGGAAGACCGGGTAAAACGCTTCCGGTGGCGATGAAACCCATGACGAAAAAGTTCCTCCTTCCGGCGTTCATCATGTCTTTCGCCGCCCTTTGCCTCATCACCGCCACGGCGGGATTCCCCCCCCTGGACCGCCGATGGCGCACTTTCTCCACCGAGCACTTCCATTTTTATTTCCACGCCCAGACGGAGGAGCTTGCCCGGCGACTGGCCCCCATCGCCGAGGAGGTCCATGAACGGCTCACGCGCGAACTGGGGATGAAGCCCCGGGAAAAAACCCATGTCTTGATTTATGACAACACGGACGAATACAACGGTATGGCCACCGTTTTACCGCGTAACACCATCCACCTTTTGGCCACCGGGCCGTATGCGGGGGACCAGGGGAAAATCGGCGACTGGCTGGTTGAGATCTTCGTCCATGAATACACCCACATCCTCCAGGTGGGCTACGTCACCGACCTCCCGGAGGCCATCAACCAGGTGGTGGGCCAGGTCCTCCTCCCCAACGCCTACCTTCCCTCCTGGTGCACGGAAGGCCTGGCCATCGCCATGGAGAGTGAATTCTCCCCTTCCGGCCGGCTTCATTCCAGCACCTGGCGGATGTACCTCCGGGCCGACTTCCTGGCCGGCCGGACCCTTACCTGGCCGCAGGTGACGAACGGCATCTATCGTTGGCCTTACGAAAATGCATGGTATCTTTACGGTTCCTTCTTTACCCAATACCTTATCGAGCGTTTTGGCCGGGAAAAAGTGGTCGAATTCTACCGCGCCACCGGCGGCGATCTTCCTTATTTGACCTTTGCCTCCTGTTTCCGCGCCGTCTTCGGCGCCGATCTCTCCTCCCTGGTCGCCGACTGGTATCGGGAAATGTCCGCGGAGTTCACCGCCGAAGCCGCCCGTATCTCCGCCGAGGGAATCGAAGAGGGTCGGCCGGTGGGAACTGACGGGGGCTTTTCGGGGAAAGGGGGCTTCGCCCCCGATGGACGGCTGTACTTCCTGCGACGCACGTTCGAAGCGCCGGGATCCCTGATGGTGGCCGAGCCTCCTTATGAGAAAGCCAGATCCGTCATCGGCTTTACCGGGACCAACCCGGCGGTCTCGCCGGAAGGTCGCTTCCTCCTTTACGGTCTGGCCACCTCCCGGGGCGAAAACCTCTTCTACGACCTCTACCGCCTGGACCTCAAGACCAGGCGGACAAAACGCCTGACCCAGGGACTGCGGGCCAAAGATCCGGCCTGGTCGCCGGGGGGAAAAGAGATCGTTTTCATCAAGAACGACCCGCCGCATTACGCCCTTTATCTGATGCGGGCCGACGGGAGCGGAATAAGACCCCTCTGGCAGCCGGAAGGTAACGAGCAGGCCTTCACCCCCGCCTGGTCACCCAGGGGGGATCGCATCGTTTTCGCCCGTTACCGACCGGAAGAAGGAGTCCGCCTCTGGACCATCCGTCCGGACGGAAGCGAACTGGCCCCCCTCCATGAAGGACCTCCCCTGGGGGAGGAGATCCAGCCGGCTTGGTCGCCCGACGGGCGTTACGTCTTTTTCGCCGCCGATCCCACGGGCGTCTTTAACATCTACGCCTATGATACCGTGGCCTCCTGCCTCTACCGGGTGACCAACGTCCTCACCGGAGCTTACGAACCGGCCGTCTCGCCGGACGGAAAAACCCTGACCTATACGGGCTATTCGACCTACGGTTACGATCAATACGTCATGTCCCTCAGCCCTTCGCGATGGAAGGTTTATCCTTCTTCACCCACCCTGCGGCCGATGACCACCACGCCTTCTTCCCCGGGGGAATATTTCCAAGTGGCGACACCGCCCACAGATATTCCGGCCAAACCCTATTCGCCCTGGCCGACTTTGCCTCCCGCTCTCGGTTATCTTTTGCTGAGCGTGGATTCCAGCGGGGACTACCAAGTAGAGCTGGCCCTGGCGGGTAGCGACGTCCTCGAGACCACCTCCTACCAGTTAGTCCTCGCCGGCGTTTCCCACGGCCTTAACTACGAAGCCGCCTTGGACTTTCGGCTCCCGCATAATTTTACCCTCCATCTCCGAAGCAGTCTGGAATACGAAGAGGCCTTGGTTCCATCTTTCTCCTGGCGAACCAACCTTCTTGCCCTTTCCCACACGGGTTACGGACTTCTGGCGCCGGATGACGCCTTTATCTGGCAGATCGTGGCCTACGAAGAAGCGAAAAGGCCTTTGCTGGAAGAGGCAAGCCCGGCCACCTTCCGGGGAGGCGGACTCGCCGTGGTCTACGACCGATCCGCCTTTTACCGGGGCCCGGTGGATCCGGCCTACGGCTACCGCCTCGGTGGCGAATGGGGGAAGGAGGTTTATCTGGAAGAAGGAAAAACCAATCTCTGGACCATCGGCTGGGGAAATCTTTATTTCCCGCTGGGTCGGGCGCGGCTGGAACTTTACGGGGCCGTGGGTCGGGACCGGCTGGGAGACCTCCAGGCCACGCCGGGGAAGGGAGCCATTCCCGGCCCCCAGGGTTCTTCCCTCTGGGAAGCAGAAGCCTTGCTGGAATTCCCGCTGACCTGGCCGGAGGCGGGGGGCACCACCACCCCGAACTACCTCCACGCCATAAACGGTCTCTTTACGCTGGCCGCCGCCCGGTCCCTGGCTCCCACGACGGAAAATTTCCTGGCCCTGGGCCTGGGGGTGAACTTCCGGCTCCAGGTGGGTTTCCATCTCCCCCTCGACCTGGCCATCGTCGGGTTCCGCCGCCTCGATGGACCCGGCGTTTACTTTACCGTATGGGCGCAGACCAGTATGTAAAGTAAACCCCCGGCCCAGACGATCAAAAGCCTAAAGAACGAGTTTGGGGAGACGGGGGATCTCTTCGTCTTTGATGTCCAAAAGAC
>JAAYXC010000019.1 GCA_012516115.1 Bacillota bacterium
GATGGATCAGAAGCGTCAAGCCCATCCATCACCCGCGTCGCCCTTATTAGGGGGAGTCCATAGCAAAAAGCCTCTTATTTACCTACCAGCATCACCGCGACCGCGAAGGCGACGAGATCGGCCGCCAGCCCGGCCAGCCAGGTATGGCGGCGCCGACGGACCCCGACTGCGCCCAGGTAGACGGTGAGGACGTAGAAGGTGGTCTCCGTGCTCCCGTAGACCACCGAGGCCAGCCGGCCGAGGTGGGAGTCCGGGCCGTGGACGGCGAAGAGATCGGCCAAAAGCCCCAGGGCCCCGGAACCGGAAAGCGGCCGCACCAACGCCAGGGGCACGATCTCCGGGGGGATCCCGAAGGGACCGAGGAGGGGCGCCAGGATCCGGGCCAAAAGCGCGATGCCCCCGGTGGCGCGGAAGAGACCGACGGCCACCAGCATGGCCAGAAGATAGGGGGTGAGGTTCAGGCCGGTCAACAGCCCGTCTTTGGCCCCGGCGATGAAGCTCTGGTAGAGGGGGAGTCGGCGGAGGAAACCCAGGAGGGGTACGGCCAGAAAAAGGAGGGGAATGGTCCAGCGGGAAAGGGCGAAGAGGGGGTTCATTTCTCCTTTCCCCCCTTTTTTCTTCGTTTGGCCAAAAAGTCCACCGTCAGGGCGGCCAATGTCCCGGCCAGCGTGGCCAGGAGGGCCGGTCCCAAACAGGCGGCCGGATCCTGGCTGCGGTAGCGGGCCCGGAGGGCGATGACCGTGGCCGGGATAAGGGTCAACCCGCCCATGACCAGGCAGAGGAAGGTGCATTCTTCGGCCGAGGGCCGATCCGGGTCTTCGTTCAGGTGCTGGAGTTCCTGCATGGCCTTGAGCCCCAGCGGGGTCGCGGCATTTCCCAGACCGAGCAGGTTGGCGCCGAAGGCCATGGCCACGCTCCCCAGGGCCGGATGGTCCGGGGGAAGACCTGGGAAGAGGCGGGCCAGAAGAGGGCGGAAGAGCCTGGCCACGACCCTGGGAAGACCTGCTTCTTCCATGATGCGCATCAGGCCGCCCCAGAGGGCCAGGGTGCCCAGCAGGCCCACGGCCAGGGTAATAGCTCCCTCGGCCGCGCGGAAGATCGCGGCCGTCGCCGCCTCCGGTCGGCCCCGGACCACCCCCAGGAGCGCCCCGAAGAAAAGGAGAAGACCCCAGACGAGATCCATCATCTGGCCTATCGCCACCGTCGTTTTCATATAGGGGCTTCGTAGATCCTTATGAAAGGAGAAACCCCTTCTATGCCCGGGAGGAGGAATCCATGTGGGTGTGGAAGAAGAAGCGGCGGTGAACGGATGTGAGGGAGTTTTCCATGGCCGCCAGGGCCGAATTGGCCAGGCTCAGGCCGTCCAAAGTCTGTTGCGCCCGGGCCGAACTCGGGGGGATGCTCCGCGCCGGGGGGAGTCTGCGCCTCGGTGGTGAGAACCGCCTTACGGTGGCGGTGGAGACGGAACATCCGGAAGTGGCGCGGAAGGCCCTTTTGCTTTTCCGGCGGGTGGCAGGGCTGCCGGCCGAGGTGGTGGTGGAAGAACACGGGCCATTGCGACGGCGGATCTACCAGGTGCGCCTCGTGCCCGGGCCGGAAGCGCGGAGGCTTCTCGCCGATCTTGAGATCCTTACCCCGGAAGGCGGGATAGGGGTGGACGTCCCGGCTTCCTTGGTCCGGGGAGATTGTTGCCGGGCCGCCTTCCTCCGCGGCGTTTATCTGGTCTCCGGCTCGGTATGCGACCCCCGCGGTTCCGGCTATCACCTGGAGATGGTCGTAAGCAACGAGGAATTCGCCCACGGTCTTTACTACCTCTTGCGTCTGGCCAAGTTCAAGGTCCATCAGGCCAGACGGAAAGGACGCGAGGTGGTCTATCTCAAGGATGCCGACGACATCGCCGCCTTTCTGGGCTTGATCGGCGCCCATACGGCCCTGCTGGAACTCGAAGGAATTCGGGTCGTCAAGGAAGTCCGCGGCGGGGTGAACCGTCTCGTCAACGCGGAGACGGCCAACGTGGAAAAATCCGTGGCCGCGGCGGTCGAACAGATCCGTTGGATCGAGGTCATCCGGGAGAAGATAGGATTGGAGCGTTTGCCAAAAGCCTTACGCGAAATGGCCCTGGTGAGGTTGGCCCATCCCGAGGCTTCGTTGGCGGAGCTGGGCCAGCTTTTGGCCAGACCCATCTCCAAGTCGGCCGTCAACCATCGTCTCCGACGGCTCCGGCGTTTAGCCGAGGAAATGACGGAGGAAGGATGAACGGAACGTTTTTCGGCGGCAAGAAGGAATCAAGGGGGGTCAACGCGAATCTCATGGTGATGGGACATTTATGTCATGGCTGGGACGAAATTCGTCCAGGTGGTGATGGATTTGACCGCCGAGGAGGTGGCCGCGCTACAGAATAAGATCTGCCCCGAAGCCGCCCGTCTCTGTCTCGCGCGGTATGAACTCCTGCGGGCCGTCCATTTCGCCCAGCCCATCGGCCGGCGGGCCCTGGCGGAACGTCTTCACCTCCAGGAGCGACGCGTACGGCGGGAACTCTCCCTCCTCGGCCAACGGGAGCTGGTCAAGATCGGCGGGCTGGGCGTGGAACTCACCTCCGAGGGCGAGGCCACTCTATGGAAGCTCGAAGAATACGTCCGGGTCCTGCGGGGGCTTTCCCGATGGGAGAAGGAGCTCTGTCTCCGCTTCGGCCTCCGGGAGGCCATCATCGTCACGGGCGATTCCGACGAGGATCTGACGGTTAAAAAGGAATTGGCCCGGGTCACGGCCGCTTACCTTCGTGAACATTTAAAGGATGGGGCGATCCTCGCCGTCACCGGGGGGACCACCCTGGCCGAGGTGGCGGCGGCCCTCCGGCCGGCCGAGCAGCGGCGCGATCTCCTGGTCCTCCCGGCCCGCGGCGGGTTGGGGGAGGAGGTGGAACTCCAGGCCAATACCATCGCCGCCGCTTTCGCCAAGGGCCTCGGCGGCACCTACCGTCTCCTCCATGTCCCGGATGACCTGGACCCGGAGACCCTGCAGCGGATCGCCGGGGAACCGCGGGTCAAGGAGCTCGTGGAACTCATGCGCCGGGCCGACCTGCTCCAGCACGGGATCGGCGTGGCCGAAGAGATGGCCAGGCGTCGGGGCATGCCGACGGAGGCGGTGGCGGAACTCCTGGCCAAAGGCGCGGTCGGCGAGGCCTTCGGTTACTATTTCGACGAGGAGGGGCACCTTGTTCATACCACGAGCAGCGTGGGGATCCAGGATAAAGATCTGCCGGGGATCGGACTGGGGGGCATGGTGGGGGGCGGCCGGAGCAAGGCGCGGGCGGCCCGGGCCATTTTGAAGAGCGGCGGCCGGCACGTGATCATCACCGACGAGGCCCTTGCCCGTCAGC
>JAAYXC010000104.1 GCA_012516115.1 Bacillota bacterium
CACAAGGAGCGGTGATGTAAGGGGCCCGGGCCAGGATCTCTGCCGGCGCGTTCCCCACCGCAACTCCGATCCCCGCCGCAAGCAGCATGGCCAGGTCGTTGGGCCCATCGCCGATGGCCATGGTCTCCTCCCTTTTTATCCCGAGACGCGCGGCCAGTTTCAACAGGGCCGCGGCCTTGGAGCCTCCGGGGGCCATCATCTCCAGGTAATGGGGGCGGGAAAAAGTGAGTTCTACCTCGCCGGCGAAGGCGGCGGTGAGTTCGGCACGCAGGGCTTGGAGCAGAACCGGTTCGCCCAGGGCCAGGAGCTTGGTGGGGGTGCCATCGGCCAAAAAACCATCCAGATCCCCGACCGGCTCCGCTTCCACCCGGGCGTTGGCCGTATACAACCGGACGCGTTCGTCGATCTCTTTGACGTAGAGCCGGTCGTGGAGAAAGAGATGGACGGTAAGGTCCCGGCCGGCCAGAAAAGAGAGGAGCCGCCGGGCGGTTCGACTTGACAGGGGTTCATGCCAAAGAGTGACGCCCGCCAGCGTACGGGCGAGGGCCCCGTTATATGCGATCAAAGGAGAAGAGGCCGGAAGGCCCAGCTCTTCGGCATAGGGCCGCATGGAACGGAACATCCGGCCGGTAGCCAGGGTAACGCAGATCCCCTCGGCCATGGCCGCGGCCAGGGCGGCCCGGTTAACGGGAGAAATGGTCCCTTCCCGTCCGAGCAAAGTATCGTCCAGATCGATGAACAACAGCTTAACGCGGCCCATCCGTATTACTCCCCCCTCTTCATGCCTCTCACACCCCGCGCTTCCGAGGCAGTTCTTCCACCAGGGCGGCCAGGCCGAAAAGGATAAGGAGGACCGGCCAGAAAGTCCGCCATCCCCCGGGCAACGCCCCGGTGGTCAAAGCGAGGAGAAAAGCCCCGCCGCCCATAAGCAGAACGGCCAGCGAAGGATGGGGATCTTCGCCGAAAAGCCCGAAGAGGCCGAGGAGGATGAGTCCAGCCGGCCAGGCCGTCCGCCAGGACCATGGCAGCAGATCCAGCGTAAAGGCCAGGCAAAAGAGGCCGAGCACGATCAGCAAGCCGCCGCCACCGCGCAGGCCGGCCCATCCTTCCTCCCAGATGGTGAGGACGCCGAGGATTATGAGGACGACCGGCCAGAACCGGCGCCACTCGAAAGGATAACCGGTAACGACGAGGAAGAGCCACCCCAGACCGAAGAGAACAAGGAGCAACCCGAGAATCTGCCGACGTTTCATATCCACCACCACCCCTTTCCCGGCACATGCCTGAAAGCCCTCCAGAGTTCTGGAACAAATTTTTGGTACGGGAATGAACGGGATAATCAAGAACAAGTCTATTTATCGTCTTCTCGATCAGCGGAAAACGTAATACCAGACCGGTTTTACACGATTATATTCCAAAACGTTTTGGAAAAAATATAACTATTTACCATAAGACTAAACACGTTCCCTGAAGTTTAAGTTCTAAAAGATAAGAAGCCAAAAACCAAGTTAATCCTGTCTATTTACTTCTGGTCCTAACTCATGTAGGCTTTTAAGTTTCCTTTCGGGTTCTTCGTGGCCTTTGTGATTAAAGAAACCGGTTTTAAAACCTCAGCTTCAACGATGCATACCATAAAATGGAAAATAGCGTCGTAAACGATCTCCCCTTTCGTCCAATAACATCTTGGCCTCCGCCGTGATGGATGTCAATCCCGATCCCCGGATTCGAGGCCGGTTTCGGCTCCCCGCAGACCGAAATAGACCGCTTCGGCCGCCGCCCGGGTCATGCCCTCCACCGCCGCCAGTTCCTCCAGGGAAGCGGCCATGATCCGCCGTACCGAGCCGAAATGGCGGAGAAGGGCCTGTTTCCGCCGGGGGCCGATGCCGGGGATCTCGTCCAGGAGCGAACGCCGGGTTCCCTTCGCCCGGATGCTCCGGTGATAGGTCACGGCAAAACGGTGAACCTCGTCCCGAAGCCGTTGAAGGAGATGAAGGGCCGGGGCATCGTGCGGAAGGACGAGTGGTTCGCTTCGACCGGGAAGATAGATCTCTTCTTCCTCTTTGGCCAGGGCCAGGGTGAAAGGAGGGACAAGGCCCTGGATCTTCGCCAGTTCATCGAGGACGGCGTGGAGCTGGCCTTTACCACCGTCGATGAGAAGGAGATCCGGGAGATCGGCGAAGCCGCGCCCAACCTTCCCCTCGGTCCGCTCGGCCAGCCCCCGGCGGAACCGTCTTCCCACCGCCTCGGCCAGCATGGCGAAGTCGTTGGGCCCCTCCACGGTGCGGATGCGAAAACGCCGGTATTCGTCGGGGGCCGGACGGCCGTCGAGGAAGACCGCCATCGAAGCCACCGCTTCCTGGCCGTGGAGGTTGCTGATGTCGAAGGCCTCCATCCGGCGGGGCGGCGCGGAGAGGCCCAGAACCTCGGTTAACCCCGCCAAAGCCTGGAGGACCCGTCCCTCGTCGTAAGACCGGCGGACGCGCTCCTGTTCCAGAAGCAGCGCGGCGTTCTCCATGGCCATGGTAACCAGATCTTTCTTTGCCCCCCGCCGCGGCACGGCCAGGACCACCTTACCCCCCCGCCGTTGGGCCAGCCAGGCGGCCACGGCCTCCTGCTCCTCAATGGGGGCGGGAAGTAGGATCTCCGGCGGGATCCGGGGCGCTTCGGCATAGTATTGGGTGAGAAAGGCCGCCAGGCTTCCCGCCAGATCCGGTTCGGCTTCTCCGGCCAAGAGAAAGTGTTCGCGGTCGATGAGCTTCCCTCCCCGGACGCGGAAGACCTGGACCAAGGCTTCGCCGGCCGCCACGGCCAGGCCGAGGACGTCCAGATCTTCGCCCGCCGGCGAGACCACCTTCTGCCGTTCCATGACCTTGCTGAGGTCCATGAGCCGGTCGCGGAGGACGGCCGCCCGTTCGAAGTCGAGTCGCGCGGCGGCTTCTTCCATCTGGCGCCGCAGATCCCGCGCCAGCGGTTCCGGACGACCCTCGAGAAAGAGACAGACCTGTTCGATCATGGCCCGATAGGTCTCTTTATCCACCGCCCCCACGCAGGGTGCTAGGCAGCGGCCGATATCGTGGTTTAAACAGGGCCGCGCCACCCGGTCCACGCCGATCCGGTGCTTGCAGGTCCGGAGGGGGAAGAGGCGCCGGAGGAGGCGGATCGTCTCCCGCAGGGCGCCGGCGTCCGTATAAGGACCGAAATAACGCGCACCGTCGTCTTTGATCCGACGGACCACGGCCAGCTGGGGATATTCCTCGTTCCAGGTGATCTTGAGCAATGGGTACTGTTTGTCGTCCCGCAGTTTGACGTTATACTTCGGCCGGTGTTCCTTGACCAGGTTGGCCTCCAGGGCCAAGGCCTCCACCTCGGAGTCGGTGACGATGAACTCCAACCGCTCGATCTGGCCGACCATGGCACGGAGACGGGGATCCACCGGACCCGATTCCTGGAAATAGGAACGAACCCGGTGCCGCAGGGAACGGGCTTTACCGATGTAAAGGACTTCTCCCCCGGCGTCACGCATGAGGTAAACCCCGGGTTTGGCAGGGAGGAGACGGAGTTCGGCCTCGCCGACCAAGACGACACCTCCTCGCGACCATCGCCGGTTCTATTTAATACTCTAGCAGTTTTCAAAAAAACCGCAAGGGAGGGAACGAGGAACGTGGCCCCGGAAATCAAGGCCACCGTCGAAGAGGAAGAATTCGATCGCCGGACAGTGCGTCTGGCCAACCAGACCTATCTCCAGATCACCGTGGTCGGACGCCTCGGCCTGGAGAATATGAAAGGGGAGACCGCCGTCTTGGAAATCGCTAAAGAACTCTGGGGAGAAGCGATCGAAAGCGGAGAGGGGAAAGCGACCAAACAGGCCGCCCACCTCTGGGGCGTCAATCCCCTTTCCCGGCTGTCATGGAAACTCACTCCCGGCCGGAGAGCGATTGAAATGTAATTATTTAAAAAAAGGCGACGAAAAACTCCGGCAAGGGAAGAGGTAAGGCAAAGAGGTAGAAGCCGAATCCCGTCGAGAATACCTCCTGGGACGACCGTCTCTTCACCGTGAGTGGTTTGACAGACGGCCGTCTTTTTTATAACCTTTTCTGTAGAACCTGCGGCCCGGATGAAAAAGTCGGCCGTTTCCCGGTCGGCCCGGTTTCTCTTTTCGGCGCCGTTCCCCAACCTCCTCCATCTTAAGTCGGTCTGACTTTCCTCACTCTCCCCTCTCCTGTCTTTTTAGCCGAAATTATAGAGAGGGACAAAGTCTCGGAAATCCAAACGTCGAGGCGCACCCGCGCTCACGGAGGAGAAAAACACCGAGCGAAAGTGAGGGGGTAGACGAATGCCTGGCGATGCTCTCGGCTATGCCAATTCTTTGCTCGAGGAGGGTGAATTCCAGGCGCTTATCGATCATTTGCCTTTTCCCTTTGCCTATCTCGACCGGAACCTCCGTTTTGTTTTGGTCAATGAGGCCTGCGCCGAATCCCTGGGTCGGACCAAAGAAGAACTCCTGGGCCGGGTAGGGCTGGAACTCTTCCGGCATCACCGCCGTTCGCATCCTGTAAACGAAAACGAAGACGATGAGGAGGAAAACGGGGAAGAGGAAAACGAGCCGGAAAGAAAACGGGCCGTCTGGCGCCTTACGG
>JAAYXC010000105.1 GCA_012516115.1 Bacillota bacterium
CTCCCGGACGACCCCTCCCTCTCCGAACAGGTGGCGGCCATGCGCAAACTATGCGAACATGCCGGAATGGCGCGGATCATCGCCCCCCACGACTTCGTCGCCATCAAGACCCATGTGGGGGAGAAGCATAACACCACCCATATCAAACCGGAATTGATCAGGGTCGTGGTCGAGGCGGTGCGGGCCGTTACCGAAAACGTCTTTTTGACCGAGACCTCGACCCTCTACAAAGGCGAGCGCGACAACGCCGTCAAGCACCTCCTGCACGCCCACGCCCACGGCTTCGGTATCGAACGGGTGGGGGCGCCCTTCATCATGGCCGACGGACTGACCGGTGGGAGCGAGGTGGAGGTGGAAGTCGACGGGGAACTGGAAAAGACCGTCAAGATCGCACGTGAAGTGGCCTTTGCCGACGTCCTGATCGCCGTCTCCCATCCCACCGGCCATATGGTCACCGGACTGGGGGCCTGCCGTAAGAACCTGGGTATGGGGTTGGCCAGCCGGGCCGGGAAACTCCGCCAGCATTCCTCGGTGTCCCCCACCATCAAGGAGAACAAATGCCGTTACTGCCGCAAGTGTATCCAGTGGTGTCCGGCCGCGGCCATCACCGAACGGAAGGGGAAGGCCTTCATCCACCGCGAAAAATGTACGGGCTGCGGCGAGTGCCTGACCGTCTGCCGTTACGATGCCGTGGGCTACGACTGGGGAGCGGGGTCGGAGAGGCTGCAGAAGAGCATGGTAGAACACGCCCTCGGCGTCCTCAAGGGCAAGGACGGGAAGAGCTTTTTCTTCAACGTCCTGGTGGACATGACCGCCGACTGCGACTGCACGGGCCGGGCCCAGCGGAAGATCATGCCCGATGTGGGCGTCCTGGCCGCCACCGATCCGGTGGCCATCGACGCGGCCACCCTGGATCTAACCCGACGATACGGCGACGGGAGGACGCTGGCCGAAAAGTCGTACGCGGAGATCGATCCGCTGGTACAGTTGAGACACGCCGAGAAACTGGGTATGGGGTCGATGAACTACGAGTTGGTTTCGGTTTGAACCTCACCTCGGTGGCGTCCTCGGCACTCATGGAAGGGGGTCCGTTCGGCCAGGAAGGTCGAGGATGATATCGGTTTTGACGTCATGAGCCGGCGCATGCGAGACAAGGGTTGGCTGCGAGCGGATCCAGTAATCGCAGGCGTACGAGTATTACGGCCAGCGAACGTAGCTTGGGCTTGAATTCCGCAAGGTAAGACCCAGGATCGTTTACGCCGTCTAATTCGTCCTGGAGCGAAGCGATGGAAGGGTGGAGAGGAGACGGCTAGAAGTACGATGGATGCCAGGCCGATGGCCTGGCATTGCTTCACCCCAAAGACGATCGCCTCTGTTTTCACATGGAGGTCATCTTACGGCACTCATCCGCGCAACGGCGGCATTCGTCCGCGCAGGTCCGGCAATGCTGGTCCTGGAACCTATCGCACTCGGCGGCGCAGGCCTCGCAGATCGTGGCGCAGAGGCCGCAAACCTGCTTGGCATGCATGCTCCCCCGGGACATGAAACGGGCGGAGAGCGCGCAAAGGTCCGCGCAATCCTGCAACAGGGCGATGCAGTGCGCCCTGGCGGCGGCATCGGGTTCCTTGAGGCAGGACTGCAGACATTCCTCGCAGACCTGCATACAGCGATTACACTCGTTGATGCAGCTTTGATACTTGACGACCGAGGTCTCGAGCACCGGCATGGGGCATCCTCCTCTTACCTTGGTATACCGGAACGAAGTATGTCCCGAAACTCATGAGCCTATACGACAGGGCCAGCGCTGCGAGGCGTCTTATTAACTATCAACTTTAAAGGCTTTAATTAAGCCCTTTATATCCTCGATTATAGAAGTAGGGTAATGATAACGAAGAAAAGCGCCTGCCTGACGTTCATTCCAATCTGATCCTCTCTACCCCGGCGAAGACCTCGGTCAATCCGATGACCAACCCCGGCAGGATACTGCTTTGGATCAGCCCGTCGCCGCATACGACACGCCTTGTATCCAATGCCGAGTCGTGGCTGCTCCATACATCCACCGTGCGACTCTCGGGATCGACGATCCAGTATTCACGCACGCCATAACGTTGGTAGAGGGCCAGTTTTTGCTGGAGATCCCTTGTGGCATTCGACGGCGAGAGGATCTCCACCACCAGGTCGGGAGGGCCGAAGACGCCACGATCCCGTACGATGGAGAGCCTTTCCTCGGCGACGAAAAAGACATCCGGCTGCACCACATCCTTCTCCGAGAAGATTACGTCGAAGGGACCGACGAAGACTTCACCCGCCTTCTTGGCGCAAACGTATCGATCGAGGCTCTTGAAGATATTCGCGCCGATCTTCTGGTGGCGTCCCCCGGGCGACGGCGTCAGATAACCCACCCCCTCCAGGATCTCATAGCGCGGCGCGTCTTCCGGCAGGAGACAGTATTCGGTATAAGTAGTGGGCGGTTCGCGGACTTCCATCGGGATCGCCTCCCAGACCACCTTTTATTTATTTTACCATACCATGTGTTTACAATCGGTAAATACGAATAAATATGGAGGAATTATCTTGAAGATCGGCCTCGGATCGGGTTGTTTGTTAGTTTGGGGGTTGGGATGGACGAGGAAGTACCGGAAGAGTCGGATGAAGGCGCCGGAGACCGGTCACGGCCCCAGTCCGAAGCAGGAGAGACCGGAAACGGAGAAGGTTACCGTAATTCGCTGTTTGGTGGGGTCGGCGGGACTTGAACCCGCACCCCTTGCGGGACCAGATCCTAAGTCTGGCGCGTCTGCCGGTTCCGCCACGACCCCATCGCAAGACGATCTTACCCCAGGCGGATCGAGTATGTCAAGGATGACTAAGCCCGGCCCGGTTCGGCGTAGAATAGGTTAGTACCTCTGCGGAGGGGGATCCATGGGGATCCGTCGTCCCTGGCTCTTGGGGATTATCGCCTTCTCCCTCGTGGCCGTCCAGGCCGCTTTCGCTCCCTCCCTGGCTGGTCTTCTCCACCGGTACCTCGCGCGGAGCGCGGTGGAGTTTACTTCCCTTACGGTAGAGGTGGCCCCCTTAACCTGGATCGATCTTTTGACCGGCCGCCTGAGACGGGTGGAAGTCCGGGCCGAGGAGGTCTCTTTCGGCGGCCCCCGTCTGGCCCTCCTCCGGATGGATCTGCAGGAACTGGTGCTCGATCCCGGGAAGGCTCTTTTTCGCGGCGAAGCGGCCGTCCGTTCCCTGGGACCGAGTGAAATAACCGCGCGGGTAAAAGAGAAGGCCTTGAACGAATATTGTCGGAAAGCCTATCCGGCCCTCCCGGTCTCCTTTTCTCTGGCCCCGGAGAAGATCTCTCTTTTCGGTCTTCTGGAAATCTTCGGCCGGGTTCTCTCTTTCTTCACTTCCGGCCGGTTATGGGTGGCCGAAGGAACTTCCCTCCGTTACGTGCCCATGGAGATCGAAGCGGCCGGAAAGCGCCTCCCGGCCTCCTGGCTTGTCACCTTCGGCGAGAAGCTGGCGCTGGAATTCCCCCTGGCCCTGCCCCTCCCGGTGACCCTGCGGGAGGTCCGCCTTGGGGAGGGATATCTCGAGTTGTCCTGGCGGGAAATCCCGGCGCATCGTGAGCCCGGGCGGTCCGAATAGAGGCGAAGAGAAGCTCAGTTTTGCCGGCCGCCAATCCTCGGCTTTATACCAATCCAAGAAACTCCCCCGTTCTTCCCGGTCGACCGTCCGGCGGTGCAAGGTCTCAAAAAATCGTTCCGACGGCCAGGGGAGCCTTTCCGCGAAGAACTGGCGGCCGATCTGCCAGAAGTCCTGGGGCCAGAGGAGAAAAGGGTAGAGTACCGCCAGTTCCCGTTCGTCTAAAGGGTTTTCCCGGTGATAGGCACCGATAACTTTCCGGGCCACCTCCGGCCGCCAGCCATGGCGGCGCAGAAGGCGGAGGAGGAGGTTCGCCAGATCGTGGAGGCGGAGATCGGCCAAGGCGTATTCGAAGTCCAGTAAAAATGCGCGGCCTTCCTCATCCAGGATGAAATTCCGCGGGGACGGATCGTGATGACAGACCATCCGCCGACGCGCCCCTTCCTCGGCCAGTTCTTCATAGGGCGAAACCTTCAGGAGGCGGAGGGCTTCTTCGGCCTGGGCCACGTAATGGGAAAAGAGACGGGCATAGAGGATGCCGAAGGGCGAGGCGGATAGCATGCGCGCCCTTTCCCCGAATTCGTAAAGCTGGGCCAGACGGGCGGCGAGAAGAACCGGCCATGTTCCCCAACGGACCCGTGCGGGGTCGCTGCGATACGGAATAAAGCCGCTGCCCGCCCGGTGGAAGGCGGCCAAGGGCACGATGGCCGCAAGGAGAGCATCCTCCCGGGCGAAGGCCGCCTCGCGGCCGGCGAACCAGGGGAAGAGGAGGTAAGAGAAACCGCCGGCGGCGACGAAGTGGTGCCCATCTCGGGTGGGAATGGCGGCGGCCGCCCGCGTGAAACCACCCTGGCGGGCATGGGCCACCAGCCTTTCTACGAAAAGCAGATCGAGGGAGGAGAGACGGGAAGGTTTAAGGCAAAGGAATCCGGCTTCGGTCTTCAGACGCCAGACCTTCCGTACCCGGGCGACCTCGTAAAGGGTGAGCCCCCATTCGCCGAGGATGGGGGCAAGTTTTTTCTTTTCCTCATCCGGTTCGTGATCCACGTCATCTGTCCTCCAGAACCGGTAACTCTTCGTTCATCCTCGCCCCTTTGGCCCGACATAAAGCGGCCAGGTCGAAAAGGAATTGCCCGTACGGTCGCGTCTGGTCCCATAGACGGTGTATTCGCCGGGCGTATTTTCGTTTTTCCCCCTCTTCCCCCGCCCGGTGGAAGCGACGGACGAGGCGCCAGAGTTTATGGGGGAAGGTCAGAAGCCCCAAGAGGCCGAGGAGTTCGGTGGGGGAGAAAGGGGAGATCTCCCCATAGGCCTCGAGCATGGCCAGGCCCACCTCCCACGACCAGTCTAGCCGGGCCAGGGCCCGGCGGAAGATCTTCCAGAGATCGAAGAGCGGCGGGCCGGGACGCATGGCATCGAAATCGATCAGGGCCGCTTCCCCCTCCGGGGTGAGGATGAAATTGCGCGCGGCCACGTCGTTGTGACAGAGCGAGTCCGTGGCGA
>JAAYXC010000106.1 GCA_012516115.1 Bacillota bacterium
CCCTCGTCTGGAGGGTGAGGACGAATCCCCGACGTCCTTCAGCATCCACCGTCTGGCCGACGAGGCGACCGGGTAGGCGGCGGAGGAAGTTTTCCCCACAGGCGATAAATCCCAGACCGGTTCCGCCGAAGGATGGCCGGGATCCGAGGGGTTGCCCTTCTCCCACCACGATATCGGCCCCCAGGTTCCCGGGCGCTTCGAGAAGTCCCAGGGCGATGGGATTCGCCACCACGATGAGGCAGGCGCCCATCTCATGGGCGGCGGCGGCCAAAGGGGCCAGGTCCTCGATCTGGCCGAAGAAATTGGGATAACCGACGATAAGCGCCGCCGTCTCCCCATCGAGGGGAAGCCGCGTCGGGACGAGATGGCCTTCTTCGATCGGGATCTCGACCAGGATGAGTTCACGTGCGCCAAGATAGGTGCGGAGCACCTCGCGGTAGTGGGGATGGAGGGTACGGGGAACGAGGACCCGTTTTCGCCCGGTCTGGGCCGCGGCCATGAAGGCCGCCTCGACCGTGGCCGTGGCACCGTCGTAGAGGGAAGCGTTGGCCACGGGGAGACCGCAGAGTTCGGCGATCATCGTCTGGAACTCGAAGATGGCCTGGAGGAGACCCTGGCTTAGCTCCGGTTGGTAAGGGGTATAAGAAGTATAGAATTCCGCCCGGCCGGCCAAGTGGTCCACCACGGCCGGGACGAAGTGAAAATAGGCTCCGGCGCCGAGAAAAGAAGGGTGGCGCAAGAGGTCGGCGTTCATGGCGGCCCGCGCGTGGAACCAGGCGGCCAAGTCGGCCTCATCCATGGCCGCCGGCAGCGGCGGGGGATCCTGGGATCGCAGAGAAACGGGGATCGGGGCCAGGAGATCTTCCTGGCGGGAGAGGCCCAGGAAGGCCAGCATGGATCGGCGATCCTCTTCGGTTAAGGGTAGGTAACGATGGTTCAACCCCCATTCCTCCTTCGGCGGTAAAACGGTAACGGAACACGCCGCGCCGGTACGAGGCGGTGGTGGAGCTCCACGGCATAGTCTTCCCGCCCGGCGGCCTCCCGGGCCACCAGGGCCATGGCGATGGCCTCGCCGGTCCAGGGCGAGAGGGTGCCCGAGGTCACCATCCCCACCCTTTGGTCGCCGGTGAGGACCGGATAATCGGCCCGGGGGACTCCGCGTTCCGTCAGCATAAGACCGATGAGACGCCGTCGCGGGCCTTCCTCGGCCTGGGCGCGTAAGGCGGCAAGACCGACGAAAGAAGACTTTCGCAGGGCGACAAAACGCACCAGACCCGCTTCCAGCGGACTGATGGAAGGAGAAAGCTCATGGCCGTAAAGGGGGAGTCCGGCCTCCAGGCGGAGGGTGTCCCGGGCGCCCAGACCCACCGGTACGATCTTTTCTTCCCGCAGGAAGGTTTCCCAGAGGTCGGCGGCCCCGGCCGGGGAGAGATAGAGCTCGAAGCCATCCTCGCCGGTGTAACCCGTCCGCGTCACGAGGCAGGAATGGCCGTGGATATCGAGGGTTAGACAACGGTAACGACCCAGGCGGCGGACGCTCTCTCCGGCCAGCGAAGAGAGGATGTCGGCGGCGAGAGGGCCCTGTAAGGCCAGTTGGGCGTACTGGGGGGAGACGTCTTCCAGGGTCACCGCGTGATTTTTGCGGTGGGCGAGAAGCCAGGCCAGATCCTTTTCGGTGTTGGCGGCGTTCGTGACCAGGAGATATTCTTCTTCCCCCAGGGCGTAGACGATGAGATCGTCCACGCAGCCACCGTCGGGGTAACACATGGGGGAATAGAGGGCGTGGCCGGCCACCAGGCCCCCGCAGTCGTTGGTTAAAAGTTCTTGCAGGAAATCACGGGCGGCGGGTCCGGTGACCAGGATCTTACCCAAATGAGAGAGGTCGAAGAGACCGGCGGTGCTTCTTACGGCCCGGTGTTCGTCGACGATTCCGCTAAACCGAAGGGGAAGCTCCCAGCCGGCGAACTCGGTCATCCGGGCGCCGCGGGTTTTGTGCAGCTCGTGCAAGGGAGAGCGCTTGACTTGAGCCAAGAAAGGCACCTCCGGAGGGGAAAGTAATCGGGGTTTAGCAAGGAGCGTTCGTTTTATAGTTTTCTTGTTCCGGCAAAGATATCCTGCTTGGCCCGGAGGCGGAGGTCATGATATGCTATTGCCGGGAGGGGACACGATGGCGGAAGAGAAAGGGCAGATCGAGGGATTGCACCCCGTCCTGGAGGCGCTTCGCGCCGGCCGGCCCATCCATAAGATCTTCCTCGCCCGGGAGAATACGGCCAGGCTCGGTACGGCCCTCGCCGCCGCCAGGGCGGCCAAGGTGCCGGTGGTGAAAGTGGCCCGGGCGACGTTGGACCGCATGGCCACCACCAGAAATCACCAAGGCATCATCGCTCTGGCCGCCCCGAAGGCCTATACTCCTCTTTTGGCGATCCTGGCCGCCGCCTCCGCGGGGCCGACCCCGCCTTTTCTCCTCGCCCTCGATGGGGTGGAGGATCCGCAGAACCTGGGCGCCCTCATCCGGACGGCCGAGGCCATGGGGGTAAACGGTGTGATCCTCCCGGAACGCCGGGCCGCCGGGCTTACCGCCGCGGTGGACCGGGCTTCGGCGGGTGCCCTGGCCCATATGCCGGTGGCGCGGGTGACCAACCTGGCCCGCACTTTACGGGAATTGAAGGAATACGATTACCTGATCGTGGGTGCCGATCCGGCGGCCGAGGCTTGGGAAATACCTCCGATCCACCGGGCGATGGTCCTCGTCCTGGGCGGCGAGGGGACGGGGCTTCGGCGCCTGGTGAAAGAGGCCTGCGATGTTCTCGTGGCCATCCCCATGTACGGCCAGATTAACTCGTTAAACGTCAGCGCAGCCGGAGCCATCCTCCTTTATGCCCTGGCCAAAGGGAGGAAAGCGCCGACGACCCCTTCCGTCACCGGGGAACTTCCTGCAACCCGCAAACCCGCGTGGCTTGACGATGGACGAATTCCTAGTGTATAATGGCTTTGTTGGACGAAGGGGCGGAGGTGGGAGGCGTGGCTGATCGGGCCGTTGACGAAATGATGGACGAGTCCATGGTCGAAGCAGCAAAAGAAGGTGATACGGCCGCCCTCGAGTATCTTATCAACAAATATAAAAACTTCGTCCGGGCTAAAGCCCGTTCCTATTTCCTTATCGGCGCCGATCGCGAAGATATCATCCAGGAAGGGATGATCGGCCTTTATAAGGCCATCCGCGATTTTCGCCAGGACAAGCTGGCTTCTTTCCGCGCCTTTGCCGAGCTGTGCATTACCCGCCAGATCATTACGGCCATCAAGACGGCCACCCGGCAGAAACACATCCCGCTCAACTCGTATGTCTCCCTGAACAAGCCCATTTACGACGAGGAATCCGACCGAACTCTCCTCGATGTTCTCTCCGGTACGAAGGTCACCGATCCCGAGGAATTGGTCATCAGCCGCGAGGAATTCGTGGACATCGAGAACAAGATGGGCGAGTTCTTAAGCGATCTCGAATGGAAGGTTCTCATGTCATATCTCGACGGCCGTTCCTACCAGGAGATCGCCCACGATCTCCATCGTCACGTAAAATCCATCGATAACGCCCTCCAGCGGGTCAAGCGCAAGCTCGAGCGTTATCTGGAAAAACGGGAAGAGGCCAACTGACTCCGTTCCCGTCCAGATGTGGAGCGTAAACCCTTATTGACACCCAAGCTGGCTCTGGTTTATAATTGTCTTTGCGGCGCCATAGGCAAAAAACGGAGGGGTTCCCGAGTGGCTAAAGGGGGCAGACTGTAAATCTGTTGGCTGACGCCTTCGAAGGTTCGAATCCTTCCCCCTCCACCATTCTTCGCCGTCGGCCGGGCTCGGGCCCGGAATAAAATAGAAAAGCAATATCGCGGGGTGGAGCAGCCGGTAGCTCGTCGGGCTCATAACCCGGAGGTCGTAGGTTCGAATCCTACCCCCGCAACCAAGCAATTCCCCCGGCTCAACCCGGGATGGGTTTTTTGGGCCCACTTAGCTCAGTAGGTAGAGCACCTCCATGGTAAGGATGAGGTCGCCAGTTCGATTCTGGCAGTGGGCTCCAGGAAAGAGAGGACCCGTATCGGGTCCTTTTTTATAATGTGCGGTGGATGCACCGTTTGTCAAAGGATCCTTGCCGGCGCGTCCGGAAGTCTTCCCCCATGTCCAACCCCGCGAATTACTGCCAGAGTGGTGGCGGGATTTTCCGTGGCCTATGAGTCGAAGCCCATCCCTTCCGAGCCGGGCAAACCACGCGGGCGTTTCCCTCCCTATGGCAGCAGGGTCTTTGAAGAGATGGAGGCATCCTGCCTCAAGACCGTGGTCGGATTCCTCAAGGAACATGGCTTCCAGGCCCTCCCCGCGCCGGGGATCCCGATCAAACCCGCGGCGGTCGCGCCGGATTGGGTCGCTATGGCAAACACGGCGTAGTCGTCACGCCGGAGGTCGGTTCCTGGGTCATGTTTTCTTGTCTCGTCACGACGCGCCATTGCTCTGCGCCGCCTTGGGTAATCTCGGCGATCCCGCGGCCGTGCCGGCGCTCGGCCGCATCCCGCGGCACGAGCAGCCGCAGCTCAGGGCTTATTCCGCCTGGGCCTTGGGGCGCATCGGCGGCGCGGAAGCACGGGCGCTGTTGGAGGCGGCCCGGGTGGCGGAAGAAGAGGCGTCGGTGATCGAAGAGATCTAGATGGCATTGGAAGAGGTGTAATAGAGCGCGAAGGAAGTGATAGCTTGAGGCTCGGCATAGGGGCGAAACTGGCCTACGGCGCCACGGACTTCGGTTTCTCCATGGCCGGCACCATCATCATGCTCTTCCTTCTCGTCTTCGCCGTGGAGGTGGTGGGGATCCGGCCAGGGCTGGCGGGAGCGGTCATCGCCGTCGGCAAGATATGGGATGCCATCATCGATCCCCTGATCGGCCATTTCTCCGACCGTACCCGGACGAGATGGGGGAGACGGCGCCCGTTCTTCCTCTGGTTCGCCGTCCCCTACGGACTCTCCTTCGCCGCCATCTGGTCCCTCCCGTCCTTGGAAAACCAATACCTTTTGGCGGCGGTCGTCGGCCTTCTCAATCTTCTCTTCATTACCTTTTTTTCTCTGCTCATGGTTCCCTATAATGCCCTGGGCCCGGAGATGGCCCGTGATTACGACGAACGGACGAGCCTCACCTCTTACCGGATGGCCTTCTCCATCCTCGGTGGCCTGGTGGCCTCGGCCTTGCCGGCGGTATTGATCGGATCTTTCCCCGATCCACATCGGGGGTACGCGGCGATGGGCATGGTCTTCGGCCTGGCCGCGATGGTCTTTCCCTTCTTCGCCTTCCTGGGTACGCGGGAAGAACAAAAGGGGGGAGAAGAGGAAGGTGGTTCCTTCCGCGAGGGTCTGGCGGCCGCGGTGGGCAACCGCCCCTTCCGCCTGGCGCTTTTCGCCTACCTGGCCAACTGGGTGGCCCTGGATGTGATCGCGGCCGTCTTTTTCTTCTATACCCAGTATTGTCTGGGCATCGGCCTTGGGGCCAGCGGCCCTCTTTTCTTTGTCATTTTCTGCGTGGCGGCCCTCTTCCTCCCGGTCTGGGTTGGACTTTCCGCCCGGCTCGAGAAAAGGACCGCCTATCTCCTCGGCCTCGGGTATCTGGCGGCGGTTCTCGTCGTCTTCGCTTTCCCCCTCCCCAACCGGCCGGTGCTTCTCTACTTCCTGGCCTGCTTGGCCGGGATCGGCGTGGCGGCCGCCCACGTCATTCCCCTGGCCATTCTTCCGGACGCCATCGATCGCGACGAACTGGTGACGGGCAGGAATCACGAAGGCGTCTATTTCGGCGTGGTCACCTTTTTACAGCAATTGGCCTCGGGCGGCGGGATCGCCCTGGTCGGTCTCTTTCTCGAGATCTTCGGTTTCGTTCGGGGAGCGACGACCCAGACGGCCCGGGCTCAATTGGGTATCAGGCTGGCCCTGGGAGTGCTTCCCGGGATAATCCTGCTCTTTGGTCTGGCGGCCATGTTGCTCTATCCCATCACCCGCTCCGAACACCGTCGCATCGTAGCGGCGCTCGCTGCGCGCAGGGCGGCCGCGGCGGATGCGGGCGTCTCCCGGTAAACGTCCGATGGAGGAGGCGGAGATGGGTCTCGGGCTGGTAAAGGTGACGACCGGACGGTCGCTGAAGGATTTCCTCCTTCTTCCCTGGCGGATCTACCGGGGCGATCCCAATTGGGTTCCTCCGCTCTTGATGGAGATGCGACGGATCCTCGACCCGGAGCGAAACGGTTATCTCCGGAAAGGTCCGCACGCCGCCTTCCTCGTCTACCGGGACGGGCAACCGGTCGGCCGGGTACTGGCCGGAATCGATGAACGGACCAATGCGGCCAAAGGCATCCGGGACGGGTGGTTTTCCCTCTTTGAAGTTCTCCCGGATCGCGAGGCGGCCGACCTCCTTTTGAGGGCCGCCGCCGATTACCTGACCGGTATGGGGATGGCACGTATGCGCGGCCCTGTCTCGCCCACCGGCGGGGACGATTACCGAGGGGTCCTGGTGGAAGGCTTCGACCGGCCGCCGGTCTTGATGAACCCTTATAACCCGCCTTATTATTCGGAGTTTATGGAACGGGCCGGCTTTAGCAAGTTCATCGACCTTTACGCCTATTATTTTCCGCCACGGCCACCGAAGAACCCGCGCGCGGTGGAATACGCGGCGCGCCGGTTCGGTTTCCGGATCGACTCTTTAGACTTACGCCGCTTCCACCGAGAGGTCAAGGATATAAAGACCATCCTCGAGCGGGCCCTTCCGGCCGAATGGCCGGACATGATCCCGCCTTCCGAGGAAGAAGTCTGGGAGATGGCAAAAAGCCTTAAAACCCATGCCGACCCGGAGCTCGTCTTCATCGCCCGGGCCGGCGAGGAACCGATTGGGTTCAATGTCACCCTGCCGGATCTCAACCAGGCCCTGATCCATCTCGACGGCCGCTTCTTTCCCTTCGGCTGGCTGAAGTTCCTCTACTGGAAACGCCGGATCGACGGCATTCGTTTCTTCGTCCTCTTCGTGGTACCTGAATGGCGTCATAAAGGGGTCTCGGCCGCCATCTTCCACCGCACTTTTCTTACCGCCACGAAGAAGGGTTACCGCTGGGGAGAGGGTTCTACCATCGGCGAGACGAACCTGCCCATGCGCCGCGACGTGGAGCGGGCTGGGGGGATCCATTACAAGACCTACCGGATCTACCAGCGTCCCCTATGAGATCTCCAGATGGCGGCCGAGGACTTCGCAGCGGCCGTCGGCTTCCAGGAAGCGGAGGGCTTCTTCCAGGAGATCGCGGGCATGGCCGGGTTCCCCGCTCACGCAGGCCAAGCCGATGACCGCCATGTTCCAGCGGTCCTGGGCGTCGACCTCGGCCGCGGCCAGATTGAAACGACCCCGTAATCTCTCGAGGATACTCCGGAC
>JAAYXC010000107.1 GCA_012516115.1 Bacillota bacterium
GGCCGGGGCCGCTTCACCCTCCTCCATCTTCACTCCGGCGGCCCGGAGCTTTTCCAGAAGACGACGGTTCTGCTCTTCCCGGAAGTAGCTCACGATGCTGGCGGCGATCTTCGGGCCGATGGCGGGGATGGCCAAAAGTTCCTCTTCGTCGGCGGCGGCCAGGGCGTCCATGGAACGGAAACGTTCGGCCAAGACCCGGGCCACGTTCTCCCCCACGTGCCGGATGCCCAGGGCAAAGATAAGGCGGGCCAGTTCGTTTCCACGGGTGGCGGCGATGGCGCGGACGAGGTTCTCCGCCGATTTCGGGCCGAAACGTTCCAGTTTCACCAGATCTTGTTCCCGTAACCGGTAGAGGTCCGCCGCGTCGTGGACCAGGCCGGCCTCGATTAACTGGGACACGATCTGGGGCCCGCGCCCCTCGATATTCATGGCGTTCCGGGAGGCGAAATGGATGATGCCTTCCCGGAGCTGGGCCGGACAGGCCGCGCCCACGCACCGCGCCGCCGCTTCGCCCTCCAGACGCACCACGTCGGCGCCGCACTCCGGACAACGGGTGGGCATGGTAAAGATCCGTTCGGTACCGGTCCGACGCTCGGGGAGGACCCGCACCACCTCGGGGATGACGTCCCCGGCCTTGCGCACCACCACCGTATCGCCGATGCGGATGTCCTTCTCCTGGATGTAGTCTTCGTTATGAAGCGTGGCCCGGCTCACGGTGGAACCCGCCACCTCCACCGGTTCGAGGATGGCGAGCGGAGTCAAGACCCCGGTCCGTCCCACGTTGACCGCGAGCTCCAGGGCCCGGGTGACCTCTTCGGTGGCCGGGTATTTATAGGCGATCTTGCCGCGCGGGGCTTTGGCCGTGGCCCCGAGGGCTGTAAGCTGGGCCAGGGAGTTGACCTTGACCACGATGCCGTCGATCTCGTAGGCCACCTCATGGCGGCGCGTGGCCCATTCGTCGCAGAAAGCGATGACTTCCTCGATGTCACGGCAGAGCCGGGCCGCGGGGTTCACCTTGAAGCCCAGCTCCCGCAGGAAGGAGAGGGCCTCCCATTGGGTGGCGACATCCGCGCCTTCTACCGTCAAGACGTCGTAGAAAAAGGCGTCCAGAGGCCGGGAGGCGGTGATCTTCGGGTCAAGTTGCCGGAGGGAACCGGCGGCGGCATTCCGCGGGTTGGCGAATTCGGGCTCGCCCGCCGCGCGCCGCGCTTCGTTGAGCCGGAGAAAGTCCGGCCGCTTCATATATACCTCACCCCGAACGATGAGGGAAAGAGCACGCGAGAGCCGGAGGGGGATGGATCGGATGGTCCGCACGTTGGCCGTGACATCCTCACCCTGCTCCCCATCGCCCCGGGTGGCGCCCAGGACGAGGCGCCCGGCCTCATAGGTCAGGGCCACGGTCAACCCGTCGATCTTGAGTTCGGCCACGTAAGAGACATCCCCGGTGCCGAGGAACCTTTTCACCCGGGCGTCGAAGGCCCGCAACTCCTCCGGAGTGTAAGCGTTGGCCAAGCTCAGGAGCGGGACCCGGTGGGTCACCGTCTCGAAGACCGCGAGCGGCGCACCCCCCACCCGGAGGGTGGGGGAGTCCGGAGTCTGGAGGTCCGGGTAGGCTTCTTCGATGGCCATTAACTCCCGCATCAGCCGATCATACTCGGCATCGGTGATCTCCGGCCGGTCGAGGACGTAATAAAGGTAGTTATGACGTTCGATCTCCGCCCGGAGCTCGGCCGCCCGCCGGGCCGCCTCTTCACGACTCATCATCGTCGCGTACCTCCTTCCGGTATTCGCCCCAGGAAAAAAGGAGGAAGAACCCTACCCCGCAACAGATCAAGACGTCGGCGGGATTGAAGATGGGGAAGCTCCATTGCTCCCGGTAGTGGAGATGGAAGAGGTCGATCACATGGCCGTAAACCAAACGATCGTAGAGATTCCCCAATGCACCGCCGAGGATCAGGACGAGGGGAAAAAGCACGGCCAAGCCCTTTTGCCGCCAACGGTAAAGAAGGGATATAAGGCCCGTGATGGCCACAGCATTAAAAGTATAGATCACGGTCTGCCTTAGCCCCCCGGGAAGAGAATAAAGGAGGCTGAAGGCCACGGCCGTGTTCTCCGCGTAACGGAGCTCAAAGAGGCCCGGGATGACCGGGATGGGAGGCCCACCGGCGAGGTGGGCCTGGGCCCAACGCTTCACCGAGAAATCAAGGGCGAAAGAGGCGAAGAAAAGGAACGCCAGCACGGCCGCCTTGGCCGGCCCGACCGGGCGGTGAGGCTTCATTCCACCTTCCGGCCGCAGGCCCGACAAAAACGGTCACCTTCGGCCAATTCCTGGCCGCATTCGACACAAAGCGGGATTCCTAAGTTCCGTTTAGCTTCGCGCCGGACTTCTTTTAACTCCTCTTCTTTCCGCGCGATTTCTTCCTCGATCTCTTTTATCTTGGCGCACTGGGCCGTGATCCGCGGGTCAAGGGAGGCCTCTCCCGCCAGATAAACGGCATAAACGATCGTGCCGAGTTCGGCCAGAGCTTCCCTCTTCGCCTCGGTCAGGCGGCCGAGCTGGGTACCGATCCTCGTGACCTCCAAAAGCTCCTTTGACTTCACGCTTACCACGTTCATCCCTTTATCGAGGCTCTCTTTGAAACGTTCGATAAGATCGGCCATGGCGATCTCTCCTCTCCTTGTTTTTCGGTTTTGCCGAATGAGATCGTTCCCCTTTTTCTTTTAACTAACCGTAAGCTCCACACCCCCTCCCTTTCCCCTAGTTTAGAAAGGGGCGGGGGATGAGTTGCCACTATTCCCGCTCCACCATCCTGGCCCCATGGGCCAGCGCCAAGTCCCGTAAGGTCTCGTCCTTGGTAACGAGTACCACTTGCCGGGTAGAGGCGAGCCGGCCGAGCAAGGTCATCGCCTGCGTCGAACGCGTGCGGTCGAAAGTGAGAAAGGGATCGTCGAAGATGAGGGGGAAAGGCTCCGTTCCCTCCAGGGCTTCGACGAGGGCCAAGCGAAGGGCCAGATACATCTGGTCCAGCGTCCCGCTGCTTAAAATGCGCAGGGGCAAGACTTCCTCCTCCCGGCAAGGGGCTACCTCCAGGAGTTCGGCGCCGCTCGCCAGGACAAGACCGTCGTACCGCCCGCCGGTAAGGTGGCGGAAGAATTCACCGGCCCGGTCACGAATCCGCGGTACAAGACTGGCCTGGACTTCACTTATCGCTTCTTCCAGGACCTCCATCGCCAGGCGGATCGCGGTGGCGCGACGCCGGTTCCGGGCCAAAGCCTCCTCCAGGAGGGCGATCTCCGTCTCCACTTCCCAGGCGTCGCTCATGGCGCTCTTCAGATGTTGTTCATGGGCGGTCTGGGCCTCGATAAAACGGCGTTCCAGGGCCGCAAGGTCGGCCGCCGCCAGTTCTTCGCGATAACGGGCGATGGTGGCCGGATCGAGCCCGACCGCCTTTTTCTGTGCCTCCTGGAGAACCGCTTCGGCCACGGCCACCTGACGGGCCAATTCCCGTTCTTCTTCCTCCCAGGCTTTCATCTCCTTGCCCCGCAGGAGGGAATCCCGAACCGCCTTCCGTTCGGCCAGACGCTTTTGGAGTTCTTCGAAACGGCCAGCCTTTTCCATGAACTCCGTCGGGTTCCGGCAACCGGCCGCGGCGAGGAGGGCGTTGAGTTCCGCCTCCTCTTTCTCCGCGTCGCCAGCGGTGGCCGCAAGCAGGGCCAGCCGGGCTTCCTTTTCCCGCAGCTCTTCTGCCAGATGGGAGACCTCCGCGTATTCCCTTTGCCAGGTCTCCCTCTCCAACCCCCCGGAAAGGGCGAGAAAAGCCGTACGGACCATCTCCAGTTCGCGATAAGCTTCTTCCCTCGCCCGCCAGAGGGCCTCCCGCCAAAAATTCCGCCGACTACGATCCCAAAACCACCACCCCATAAGGGGCAAGGCCAAAAGGACCAAAAACATCCACGGCCATGTCCGCCGGGTGAGAAAACCGAGCCCCGCGGCCGCCGCCCCCAAAAGAAGGGCCACGGTCAAAGGCAAAAAACCCGCTCTCTTAACGGTCGGGCCCTTAAGGGCCGCCTCTTTCTCCCGCAGGTTCTGATGCGCCAAGTCCAGGGCGGCCCCGGTACGGTCCAGTTCCCGCGCCCGCTCGGGGGTGAAACCGGCCTCCCGGGCCGCCTCGAGCCGTGCCCGCAGAGACGCCACCTCTTCTTCCAGTCGGGCTCTGGCCACCGCGTTCTTGGCCGCCGCTTCCCGGGCCGCCTCCACCAGGCCGGTCAACCGATGGATCCTGGTCTTCGACGGGCCGGTTAAAGCGGTCCCGCAGGGGGAAAACGGAGCCAATTCTTCCTCCAGCCGCGCGATCTCTTCCTCGCAGGCCCGGATGGCCCGCAGATCGGCAAAGACGGTGGCATGGCGGTCCTTGGCGGCCTCGTAATTTTGCCGTGCCCTCACCATGGCCTCGAAGGCCTCCACCGCCGGGCCATAGGCCGCATGCAAGGCCCGAGCGGCCTCCAGCTCCTCCCGCGCCCGGCGTCGGGTGGCCTCCAGCTGACGGCGCGTCTCCTCGGCCGTTCGAAAGGCTTCCACCTTTATCCGGAGTTCGCGGAGGCGGTCCTCGAGCTCCCGCCGCTCTTTATTCTCCAAAACACGCCGCCTTTCATCCAGACGGTTCTTGGCCTGGCGACCCGAGACCGTCCCTTCCCCTCCCGTGACCCGCGCGGAGATGGCACGGCCGACGGCGCCCGCCTCCTTGGTGGCCAGAACGACCTCGCTCCCGCTGATGACCGCCGTGGCCCGGGCCAGGTCGAAACCGGGCAGGCCGAGCTCTTTCCAGGCCGTGCTGGCCCGTCGGCCGGCGAGCCAGGTTTCCCCTTCCCGGAGATAGACCCGTTCGTAGCCTTCCGGACCGAGGTCGCGCTCGAGACGAAAAGAAAGCCCGGAGGAAGAGATAACAAAGAGGGTCAATCGGAAAGGACGGCCATCGACCGGTGCGTAACGTTGCCGGACGGCCGCGTTGGCCGGTGCGCCGACGAGGCCCATGAGCAACGCATCGATGAGGGTGGATTTACCCTCCTCGTTTTCGCCGAAGAAGAGGTTGAACCCGGGGGCGAAGGTAAAACTAGCCCCGGTAAAAGCCCCGAAGGATTCCAGGACCAACCGCGCGAACCTCACGGCAGGTCCCTCCCTTCCAAGGCCATCAGGCCGTAGTCCATGGCCAGCCGCACCGTGGCGGCCTCTTCCGGGTCTCCGGCCGCCGCCAGCCGCGCGGCCATGCGGCGGAGAAAGGCCTCGGCCACCGGACCACGGTCTTCGGTGCCATAGGCGGGTTCCTCCTCCGCCAAAACCACTTCGAAGCCGAAGTACCGGTCGGCGAACTTCTCCTCCAGGTCCGCCACCAGTCCGGTGGTGGGGACCACGGCATGACCCGTCAGGCGGACCCGAATATAAGCCCGGGGATCGAGCCGACCCAGTTCTTCGTACAACTTTTCCGGTCGCGCCAGATCTCCCTCGAGTTCCAGGAAGGGCCGGTCGGGTAAGGAGATGGGTTCCACCTCGACCCCTTCCGCCGAAAGGGTCACGAGCAAAGCCCGGCGTTCGGCCCGGTCGCCGAAATCGAGCCGGTGGGGGCTACCCGGGTAAAAGGCCCTGGTCCGGCCGGCCGAACAATCGAGAAAACTATGGTAATGGCCGAGGGCCAGATAATCCAGGTTGGAGGCGGCGATGGCGGCCGAGGTAAAGGGCGCGTAGTCTTCGGCTACCGCGGGCGCCGTGCGGAGTTGGCCGTGGATCACCGCGATGTGCCGGCGTCCTTCACCGGGAAGGAAGGTGAGACCGGTCAAGGGATCCTCGGTCTGGCGGGCCCGGCTGAAGGCGCGCCCGTAGACCACCACCCCGGGCAGGGTCTCACAGGCGACGAAAGACTCCTCCTTGAAGACGTGGACACCCGCCGGGAACTCACCGTGGTAGAATCCGCACTCTCCCAGCGGGTCGTGGTTTCCGGGGACGAGAAAGACCTCGATCCCCCTGGCGGTGAGTTCTTTGAGTTTGGCCTTGACCCAGAGGCCCGAATCGGCCGCCGGCCGGTCGAAGAGATCTCCGGCGATGATGAGTCCGGCGACTTCTTTTTCCACGGCCAGGGCCAAAATCTCCTCGAACCTCTGGCGCATCTCCGCCCGGCGGGCGGTCCGCCGCGCCCCCAACCCCAGGAAGGGACGGTCGAGGTGGAGATCGGCGGTATGGAGGATCCGGATGGCCATCCTCTTCGCCTCCGGGGTAAGAATTTCGGGAGGGAAAAAGAAAATCCTTCCTAAAGGTGGTGGCCGGCCTTGAGCCGGGCATGGGCCGCAGCCACCGTGGCCTGGATCAAACCGGGGGCTGGGCTTCCTCCCCCGTCCTTCACCCACCAGGCGAAAAACTCGATATTCCCCTCCGGGCCCAACAACGGTGAATGGGTGAGGCCGGCCAGCCCAAAACCCTGTCTTGCCGCCTCTTCCAGGACCGCTTCCAGCACCGCCCGGTGGATGGTGGCTTCTCTTACTACCCCCCGCTTACCAACCTCTTGCTTTCCGGCCTCGAACTGGGGTTTGATCAGGGCGATGACCTCCCCCTCCGCGGGCAGAACGGCGGCCATCGCCGGAAGGACGAGACGGAGGGAGATGAACGAGAGGTCCACGGTGACCAAGGTGGGCCTCTCCGGGAAGTCTTCCGGCCGCAGATACCGGGCGTTGACCCCTTCCATGACCACCACCCGCGGATCCTGGCGAAGCGACCAGGCCAGCTGGCCGCGGCCGACGTCCACCGCATAGACCAGACGCGCCCCGTGCTTGAGGAGACAATCGGTGAAACCGCCGGTGGAAGCCCCGAGGTCCAGACAGACCCGGCCCGTCACTTCCACCGGAAAGGCGGCCAGGGCGCCGGCCAGCTTCTCTCCACCGCGACTGACAAAACGAGGTTTATTCCGGACTTCCAGGGGAATGTCCACCGGCACGGCCTGGCCCGGTTTTTCCAAACGGCGGCCGTCGGCGTAAACCCAACCCGCCAGGATGGCCCGCTGAGCCTGCTCACGGCTGGGGAAAAGGCCCCGCTCCACCAGGAGCAGGTCCACCCGTTTACGCGTGGGATTTTTCGTCATCTTTATCTTTTATCCCGCGGGGTAAAAAAGGGGCAAAGGCAAAGACGATCCCCGCCTCCCGGTAACGGACATGGAGCCGTTTGATCAACTCATGTCGGAGGAGGAACTGGTCCACGAACTCCTTGGCCCGCACCACCAGGACCAGCTCGACCCCGATGGGGGTAAACTGACTGAAGCGGACCACCGGTTCCGCCTCCGGGACCGCGCCCAATCCCGCCGCCACCGTCTCCCGGGCCACCGTCATGGTTATCTCCTCCACCAAAGCCAGATCGGAATCGTGGGCCACCTTTATGGGCAAAGCCAGGGCCAGGTCTTTGCGGGGCAGGGAAAAATTGGTCACGATGGCCGCGGCCAGTTTGACGTTGGGGATGACGATCCGGTTCCCCTGGAGGGCCTCCAGGGTGGTACTCCGCCAGGTGATGTCGGTGACGTAGCCCTCCTGGCCTGAATCGAGCCTGATGTAATCGCCGGGCCTGATCTGGCCCGAGACGGTAATATAGAGCCCGGAAAACAGGTTGGAGAGCGTGTCCTGCAAGGCCAAGGCCACGGCCAAGCCGCCCACACCCAAGGCGGTGAGGATGGGGGTGATGGAAATCCCCAGCGACTGGAGGAGGATGAGTCCGCCGAGGAGAAAGACGAAGATTTGGGTTAGATGGACGAAGATGGTGGTGGACCCGAAGAAGCTCTCTTCCCGGTCGGCGTAGAGGCGGACCAGGGCCGCCGCCACCCGGGCCAGGACCACGGTGGCCGAGCTGATGACCACCGCCAGGATAAGGCGGTCGATGAAGACCGCCACCTCCGGACGGACCGCCCGGGCCAGGACTATCGCGTGCAGCCCGGCCAGGGTAAACCATAAGGTGATCAGGCCTCGGCCGGAACGGAGAAGGATGCCACCACCGGCCCATCCGGTGCGGGCCACCGCCCCCCGAAGGAGGAGCCGCAGGAGTTTCTCGCAGACCAGCCCGACCACGAACCCACCCGCGGTCAAGGCCAGGGGAAGGACGAATCCGGCGATCTCCGGCATTTCGTTGGCCAATTCGACTACCTCCGCAGGATCGTACCTGGGCGTTATTCGCCGGCGGCAGGCCGTCTTCCTCCTGTCCTCATTCTTCTCGGGTCAGGAGGCGCTCGATCACCTCCACCGGCCCCCGCCCCTTGATGATCCGGCGGGCCGGGTAGATCCCCCGGAGCATGACGTTGGGATAGACCAGGGAATCGGGGCCGATCAGGGTCCCGGGCGTGGTGACGCAGTTACAGCCCAGCTGTGTCCGATCCCCGATGACCGCCCCGAACTTAGGCAGGCCGGTGGGGATGCGCTCCGTGCCCATTTTTATCACTACTTCGCTGCGGTCGTTCTTCAGATTGGCCGTCTTCACCCCGGCCCCCAGGTTCACCCGCCGGCCGAGGATGCTATCGCCGACGTAGGCCAAATGCGGGGCGGCGGCGCCGGGGAACATGATGACCCGTTTGAGCTCGGTGGCATGGCCCACCACGCAATCGGGGCCGATCCAACAATGGCCGCGGATATACGCTCCGTGCCGGATCCGGCAGCGCGGACCGATGACCGTCGGCCCCTCGATCAACGCGCCCGGTTCCACCAC
>JAAYXC010000108.1 GCA_012516115.1 Bacillota bacterium
ATCCCGAGGGTCGCCAAGGCCGGTTTGGACAACGGCAATATTACCCTGGTGAACCTCCCTATATAGCCGCAACCGTCGATGGTGGCCGCTTCTTCTAATTCCTTCGGCAACGTAAGGAAAAACTGGCGCAATAAGAATGTGCCGTAGGCGCTCACGAGCCCGGGAAGGATCAAGGCCGTATGGGTATCTAACAGTTTGAAATCGCGCATTAAGACGAATATCGGCACCAAGGTCACCTGCCTCGGCACCATCATGGTGGCAAGGTAGGCCACGAAGAGGAGTTCCCTCCCCGGGAACCTCAATCTGGCAAAGGCATAGGCCGCCATCGAAGAGGTTATGAGCACACCGGTTATGCAAAGAAAGGATATCTTGGCCGTATTCCAGATATAAACCAGGAAAGGTACAACTTTGAATACCTCCGGATAATTATGCCACGCCACCTTTTCCGGTAACATAGCAAAAGGTCGCAGCATCAACTCCGAATACGACTTGAGCGAAGTTGATATTACCCATAAAAATGGGCCGATCATGACGATAGCTCCGAGAGAAAGCATTATATAGGCCATAATTTGGCCTAATGACAGTATTTTTCGTTGCTCTTTAACATCCGTCGCCGGTTTTCTTGCGCCCAAAAGCCTACACCTCCAACTTCAAAGTTAGGCTATTGGTAATGAACCCACTTTTTTGAAAGACCAAGCTGAATAAGGGTAAATAACAATACTATCGCAAATAGGACATAGGCAATAGCGGAAGCATAACCCATCCTGAAGAATTCAAACGCACATCTATAGATATATTGCACTAAAGTTATGGTAGCGGTTCCCGGGCCCCCTCCGGTGAGCACCATGGTGACGTCGAAGACCTGGAAGGAACCGATAAGCGACATGACCGTAATAAAGAAAGTGGTCGGGGAGATCATGGGCAGCGTGACATGCCAAAACCTCGCCCACGCGTTGGCGCCGTCGATCTTGGCGGCTTCGTATAGCTCCGCCGGCACGCCCTGAAGTCCTGCCAGGAAGATGACCATGTTATAACCGATGCCTTTCCAGACGGCGACGAGGATGACCGCAGGCATCGCCCAGACGAAAGAGGTCAGCCAAGGCACACCGGGCAAACCTATTTTGTTGAGGAGGTAGTTCACCACCCCGAAATCTTTATCGTAGAGCCACTGCCATATCAAGGCTACGGCCACCGTAGAGCAGACGACGGGGAGAAAATAAACCACCCTGTAGGTTTTTACTCCTCGGATCTTCTGGTTCAACATAACCGCGAGAAACAGCCCTATACAAATGTTGCAAGGCACGCTTACAAACGAAAAATAGGCCGTGTTTTTTAGAGAATCGATAAAAAATGGGTCTTTGATGAGTTGACGGTAGTTCTTCAAACCGTTCCACTTCATTGCCCCAAGCAGGTCCCAATTATGGAAACTCAAGAGAAAAGATTTGATTATCGGTAAGACGACAAAGACAACAAGCCCGACGAAACTGGGCAGGAGAAACAGATATGCGGCCACGGCCTCGTGGATCGCTCTTTTATTGAGGCGCATCTTATCCAACCCACCTCCTAAACCGACAAATCAAGCATGGAGGGAATGGACCGCAGCCATTCCCTCCATTTCCCGAGTCTCCGCAGCGAGGAGAGGTCTCAGCCTTCCCGCGATAACACTTCGAGGATTCTCGGTTTGACCTCCTTGATGGCCTGCGCCGCGCTCGCCTGTCCGGCCCAGATCTTCTGCAAGGCGGGCTTCAGGATACCCTGGATCTCGGTCCAACCGGCCCGTAGTGGTAAGATCCGCCCGTACTTGGCGGAGATCGCCTGGGTCACTTCTTGGATGTTCTTAGGTGGCTTGGTGGAATCGACGTAAAGGTTCCATAACTCGGGAAGGTCGGCAGCCGGCGGGACTCTTTTGGCCTTGGAGTACAAGACGTCGCCCCTGCCACCGGGTGCCCGTAAGAACTTCAGGAAAACCCATGCCTCTTCCGGGTATTTCGTCGTCGCACTAATGGCTACGGTGTTGGACTTGACGATGGTCGTCTTGGTCGTGGTTCCGCACGGGAAATGGATCACCCCGAAGTCTACCCCTTCGATGCCCTGCAGGGTCAAGATGTCCACCGCCGCTCCCAACCGCATGGCGATCCGGTTGTTAGCGAACCAGCGGGTAACCACATCGGCGCTGGTCATCTCAAAGGGGTCGGCAAAGACTTTGTTCTTGACCAAGGTCGCGATCTCGTCCAGCCTCTTCAAGACCCGTGGATTGTCGAAGGTGAACTTGGTCCTACGGCTGTCGAAGACGTCGCCCCCCGCCGCCCAGACAAAGGGCAGGATGCCGGTGAAGATGTCGAGTTCGTTATGGCCATAACCGTAACGCCGATTGGCCCCCTCGCCCCCGGCGATGGCCGTGGCCGCCTTCACGAAGTCCTGCCAGGTCCAGCCCTCTTTCGGTAGTTCCACTCCGGCGTCTTTGAACATCTTGATATTGTAGATAAGGTAAATGGGCGCCGTCCCCCACGGGAGGCCGTACATCTTACCCTTCCACGTACTCTCCGGGAGTCCGATCTTGTAATAGAGATTGAGGTTTATCTTGTCCCTTTTTATCAAAGAGTCGATGGGCATCAAGGCCCCGGCTTTCACAAAGTTTACTAAAAACTGGGAGTCGATCCGCATCACGTCCGGCGCCTGGCCCCCGGCGATCATCGTCATGATCTTCGGATGATAGTCGGGATATCCTGTCACTACCGGCTCTACCTTGATTCCGGGGTGGGTGCTGTTGAACTCGTTGATGATCTCCTCTTCTACCCCTATGGCCGCAGGGTTCCCCCAGAAAGCGTACTTGATCGTGACTACTTTTTCGGCGAAAACCACAGGGCAGGCCAAGACGGCCAACAGAAAGAGGCAACTCAACACAATCCTTAATTGCCTAGACTTCATGAAACTACCTCCGTTTCGATTCTATTTTGGTAAAATTTGAAATTCATTATATCTTCCGACGATCTTCTTTGTCTGCATTTTGCCCCCTTTCTTTTCCGTTAGTAGATTGACCGGAATACTTGTTCTGCGTCCTCGTAAAAACATTTAACGCTCTCTGCGCTAATAAGTAACTCCCCTGGGTATTTAAAGATTGAAAACGTATAACTCCTTAATTGTTCTTCAAATTCTTTTAGCTCAGTTAATGTTGTTTGGATTGTTTCTGTTATTGAGCCAAATAACGGCAACTTCGCATTCTTGCCTTTCTCTTGTAAGTATTTAATCAAGATATAGACTTTACTAAC
>JAAYXC010000109.1 GCA_012516115.1 Bacillota bacterium
CTACGTCAGCACCCCCGGCAACAGCAACAAGGACTCCATCGAGGCCGGTGTGACCTACTACCTCGACCCGAAGAAGATGGCCTGGATCGACGTGGCCTACTGCAAACTCGACAGGCAGTGGTACGAGATCGAGTTCGGCGTCAAGTTCTAAGGACATAATAAAAAACCCCATAACGAAAAAGAGCGGGGGGTCCGCAGCCGAAGTAACCCCCGCTCTTTTTCCACCAAGGAGATAAAAAGAGGGGGAATTGACCTTGAGGAAACGAGACCGGGTATTGTTTTGCTTAGGCGTGGCCTTCGGTCTCGTGCTCGTTATCGGAATGCTCTTGGCCGAGGGCCAATCCCAACCCGTGGTGGTCTTCGCGGAGAACTTCGATCGGGCCACCACCGAGACCTTCTTCACCCCCGCCTACCGGGCCCTTAAGACCGATCCAAGCAAGCCCATGTACTACCGGACCGGCGGCTCGGTGGCGATCGAGGCGGGCGCGGTGAAGCTCGGTCCGGACGGCGGCGGCCGGTTCACCGTGGGGAATACGGTACCGGACAAAGCGAGCACGGCCACGGAGGCACCCAAGGGTGAGCTCGACCTGAGCAAACCTTATAAGATCGTGGTTAAAATAGTGGCTCTTGGTGGTAATTTAGATAAAAAGTTCCAGGTTTACGTAAATAACAACACCACCAGCGCAGGCAACTCCCCGGCGGGCTCGGCCTCCAAGGTCTACGAGAAGCCCTTGGGGTCCTTAAACGCCGGTACCACCGTGGAGATCACCCCGAACGTCTTCAGCCCCGAAGCCTTCATCCAGCTCCGGGTGGAAAGCGAGGGCATCATTACCCTGGATGACTTGCTTATCGTGTATTTGGAGGAGAAAAAATAAAATTTCTTTTTTTACCTTAAAACCGTCGGAAGCCGACCTTTTCAGGTCGGCTTTTTCCTTTTTTTACTCTTATTTTGCAAGAGCGTCTGTTATGATGGGGACTATCGGACCGCGGTTATTCTTCCCCCTGTCCCGTCGACTTCGATGAGCTCTCCTTCGGTGATCCAAGCCGATAGCCCCTTCACCCCCACCACCGCCGGCAGGCCGAATTCGCGCGCCAGTACGGCCGGGGGCGACATCTCCCCTCCCTCTTCGGTGGCCACGCCTCCGGCACGGAGAAAAAGCGGGGCCCATCCGTAGTCCACGTTGGCGGCCACCAAGATCGCCCCGCAGGGGAAGGAAGAAAAATCTTCCGGCGAACGGACGAGGCAGGCCCGGCCCGCGGCCCGACCGGGGTAAGCGGCCACACCCGGGAGAGTGGGTGGTCTCTTTTTTCCTTCTTCGACAGGTGGGGGAGGCTCTTCGGCCTTGGAGCGGTACCGCGACCATGCTGCCGCCCGCTCCGCCCGGAGACAGGCGATCCGGTCGACCTCGGCCGTACCCAGGAGACAGGTCTGGATCTCGTCCGGGCGCAGGAAGAAGATCTCTTCCGGTCGCTCCAGATACCCGCAGTGGACGAGTTCTTCCCCGGCCAGAAGGGCCAGCCGGCGAAAGGCGGCGACAAAACGGGCGGTGCTGCCATGGACTTCCGCCAGCAGGTGGATGGCCTCCGTCATCCTCTGTCGTGCCCGGGCCAGCCGCGGCGATCGCCAGAAGAAGAGTTTCCGCCAACCGGTGGTGAGCCGACCATCTACCCAGGCCACGGCCTGGCTCCGCGCCGCGGCCAGCTGGCGGCGGTGTTCTTCCGGGCGCTTCCCACCGGCCTCCAGATCCCGCCAGTTGAGAATGGCCGTCCTGACCGTCCGGGGGTTTTCGACCCACCGGGGGTTAGCCAATTCCATCCAGCCCGGTCCCAGATGGACGTAGGTGGCGGTCAGAGATTCCAAGGCCACGGCCGCCTCATCCCTACCCGCTCCCCCGTTGGCGAACTTCGCCCAGGTCTCTTCCGGGTCGCCGTCGGGGAGAAAGGCGGTCCCCAGCCGACGGGTCAAGGTCCAGAGGCCGTAAGCCCATTCCACTTCCTCCGGTGGCCCCAGGCCCGCCACCAGCGGGCCGATCACGTGGACGGCCTCCCGTCCTCCGTAGCGGAGGAGAAGGCGCCGAAAACGTCGGAAACGGTAGGCGGCCAAAAACGGTCCGGCCGCCAGAGTCAAGATATGTCGGTCCCAGAGCGTGACGGCTTCTTTTAGCAGCTCGGCCAGGGCGGCCGGTGGTATTTGCTCACGGCAAGAAGTCCGGAAGCGTCCGGCGGCGGCGCGCATCTCTTCCGCTTCACGTTGGATATTCAGCGCCAGAAACCGGCAGAAACGCCAGAGCCGGTGAAAAGAGGGTAGCAGATGGAGCGTCAAGCGGCTGAGGCCGTAAAGACGGGCCAACCGCGCCCGGGGGGCAGAAGGGGCAAGGCAGCCGGCGGGCAAGCCCAGACTCTGTTCTATCTCCCGACTGACGGCCAGGAAATTGTCCCTGATGCGTCCTTCCACCAAGACCAACGGAGGGACGGCGGCGAGCGTGGGGAGGCGTAAAGCGTCCGTTACCTTCGCCCAGGCGGCACGGGTCACCCGGGTGATGAAGTCTCCGGTCAAAGGGGTTACCACTTCGGCGGGGATCTCCCAGTTGGCGAGGTAACGACGGTCCGTGAACGCCGGGGGGACCTCGGGTACGAGATAAAACGGGTCCCGGATCGGCGGGGGAAGCGGAGCGAAGGAGAAAAAGCAAAACCCCCGGGTGGTCAAGGCCCAGCTGAGTCGGATGGGGGCACCGACCCGCTCTTCCACCCGGCGGAGCAGACGCCCGAAAGTCAGGAGCTCGGACTCGCCCAGACAAGGGGCCCGGCGCAGGGAAGGGGGTAATGGGCGCCCCACGAGCCCCATGGGTCCGGCCCGGGTCTCCCGCGTCTTGTTGGCGGTGGAAGAAGCGAGGAGCAGAAGGGGACGTTTGGCCAGGCGAAAACGGTCTTTTTCTTCTGCCCCGACAAGACCACCGAGACCACGCGTGGCCTCCACCACCATCTCCGGCCGACCGTTTTCCGGGTCCACGCTATAAGCGACGCCGGAAGCGATGGCATCGGGAAGACGCTGGACGAAGACGGGTCCTCCTCCGGTGGTAAGAGAACGGAGAACCCCCCGCCAGACCGCCTCTTGACCGGCCAGACCAAAGAGGGACGGTTTTTCATCGTCGGCGGTCCAAACGGCGACGAGGCCACCCAGCCGACGGTAGGCCGCAGTGACGGCGCGATGGAGATCGGGTGAGGGTCCCCGCAGGACCTCTCTTTTACGGTCGGGGGGAAAGACACCGAAGCCGGGTGCCACCGGGAAACCAAGACGCCGGAGGAGGTTAAGCCCGGCCATCCGCGGGCCGACCAGAGCCGCCTCCCCGAGCCCCCGCGCTCCAAGGGGCAGGACGGTCCGCGTTCCCATGCTTCACCTCCGTGCGCACATTTTTCGTTTTTTTTATTCGGTTGCGGCAAAAATTTATTTCGCCACGTAAGCCTCACTTCCTTCCTCTACCGCAGGAGAAAGAGGATTTCTTTCCTTTGCGCCTAATATAAATCTTCATTATGGGCGATTTAACGGAAATGACGGTGGCCGCCCCCGCCAAGATCAATCTCTCCCTCGATGTCCGGGGCCGGCGACCGGACGGTTATCATGAACTGGATACAGTCTTCCAGAGCCTTGCCCTCCACGACACGGTGATCCTGCGTCCGGCCAGGACCGGGATCGAGGTCGTTTGCGACTCACGGGAGATTCCTTGCGGTCCGCAAAACCTTGCCTACCGGGCGGCGGCCGTCGGACAAAAGATTTATGGAGTCGACCATGGAGTCCATATCATCCTGCAAAAAAGGATCCCGGTGGGGGCCGGTATGGGTGGGGGGAGCGCCGATGCGGCGGCGGTGTTACAGGCGCTGCCCACACTCTGGGGTCTTCCGGCTTTACCAGAAGAAAGGCTCCATGCTCTGGCGCGGGAGCTCGGCGCCGATGTGCCCTTCTGCCTCCTGGGCGGCACGGCGCGTGGCCGCGGGATCGGCGATCTTCTTGAACCGTTACCCCCTTTAACCGGTTTGGAGGTGCTCCTGGTAAAGCCGGCGGTTTGCCTCTCCACGGCCGAGGTTTACGCCCGCCTGGACCCGGCGCGGATCGTCCATCCTGAAATGGGGGCCATCGTGGAAGCCATTTGCCGGCGCGATCTTTTAACCCTGGGTCGCCTGGCCGGCAACGTCTTGGAAGCTCCGGCCAGGGAGATGGCGCCGGAGATCGAAGAGATCAAGGCGGCCCTCCGGGCCGCCGGGGCGGCGGTGGCGCTGATGACCGGAAGTGGACCCACGGTCTTCGGTCTGGCCGAAGAGCCGGGTTGGGCCCTCCGGGTTGCGGAGGGCCTGCACAAGCCCGGGTGGACCGTGATCGCCACGAAAACATGATTTCTTCCGGAAATAGAGGATCGCTGCCCAAGAGCGCGAGAGCTCATGGAGAACGCCCGGAGATCCACGTCTTTTGGCGTTTTCGGTTCTTGGGAGAGAATAAAGTCTAAGATGGTTGTGGAGTACCCATGCGGAGATGGAGCGAAAAAGACGAAAAAAGAAAGGGAGGGGGGATCTCTATGGAGCGGCGACCCCTTATCCAGATAAAGCTCGATAACTACAAGCCCTTGCGCGAACTGGTCTTCGAGGCCCTTCGGGAGGCCATTCTCAAAGGTATTCTCAAACCGGGCGAGCGTCTGATGGAGATCCAGCTGGCCGAAGAGATGGGGGTCAGCCGGACGCCCGTTCGCGAGGCCATCCGCAAGCTGGAACTAGAAGGACTCGTGGCCATGGTTCCCCGTAAGGGGGCCTATGTGGCCAGCCTTTCGATGAAGGACATCATCGAGGTCTTCGAGATCCGGGGGGCGTTGGAAGGTCTGGCGGCCGAACTGGCCGCCGAGCGGATCACCGATGAAGAACTCGAGGAGCTGGAGCGGTATCTCCTCCGCATCACCGAGAGCATCGAGAGCGGAGATCTGGCCCTGGTGGTGGCCATCGATACGGATTTCCATGGTCAGCTTTACAAAGCCAGCCGGAACGAGCGTTTGGCCCAGATCATCAATAACCTTCGCGATCAGATCCAGCGTTTCCGGACCACTTCGCTTTCGCTCCCCGGCCGGATGCAGGCCGCCCTGGAAGAACACAAAAAGATCGTAGAAGCCATCAGCGCCCGCGACGGCGCTCTGGCCCGCCGTCTGGCCGAAGAGCACATCGAAAACGCCGAGAACAGCCTGATGGAAGCCATTCGCGGGGCGGAAAAAAACGGAGTCTAAGTTGGGAGGCAAAGAGATGGACGTCATCGTCTTGGCCGGCGCGAAAAACGACGGGCCGCTGCGGGCCGTAAGCCAGAGTCCCTTCGAGGCCGGCATCGCGGTGGGCGGGCGCTCGCTTTTGGATTACGTCGTCGGCTCTCTGGCCAGAGTACGCGGCCTGGACCGGGTGGTGGTGGTGGGCCCACCCGAGACCCTCACCCCCGAGCTGCGCAAGGTCGTCTGGCGGATCGTCTCGCCGGGAGAGGGGATGGTGGAAAACTTGCGGCGGGGACTGGCGGCCCTGGCGCCGCAAGACAAAGTCCTCGTGATCACCGCGGACATCCCCCTGATCACTCCGGAAGCCATCGAAGACTTCCTCGCCCGCTGCCGGGAACGCGAAGCCGATGTCTACTACCCGGTGGTGGAGCGGGAAACCATCGAAGCCCGTTTCCCCGGGGCCAAGCGCACCTATGCCAACCTGCGGGAGGGGACCTTTACCGGCGGGAACATCATCCTTCTTTCCCCGGCCGTCTTCGCGCGCCACGAGAAGACCATCGAGCTGGCGGTGGCCCTGCGGAAGAACACCTTCGGCATGGCGCGGCTGCTGGGGCTTTTCTGCCTGTTCAAACTTTTGCTCGGCCGCCTTTCCATCACAGAGATCGAAAGAAGGGTGGAGAAGACCATGCGGTTTAAAGGGGCAGCCGTGGTCACACCTTACGCCGAGATCGGCATCGACGTGGACAAACCGAGCGATCTGGCCCTGGTCCGCAAGGTCCTCTCGGCCTCGGCCCCCGGTTGACCCGGCCCTCCCCGCTTCGCCGGGCGACACGAACCGGATCCATGTCCGGCCTTCGTTCGCAATTCCCTTTCCTCTGCCGCGTAGCGGTCGAGCAGGTAGGGCACGCAATCCACGAAACACGGGAACCGGTCGCGGTGCGCCTCGTAGTACTCGAGCTCGCCGAGGGTGAAGGCGGTGAGATAGAAACCGCGGTCTACTTCGTAGGCGAGACTCCGGGCCCTGGTCTCGGGCCCGTAGAGCTCACCCGCGGCCAGGGTCGTCACGGCGCGCAGGACCTGCTCGTTGAAGAAGTCGTCCATGCTGTAGGCCTGTTGCCGCATGAGCCCGGCCACCGGCCGGTACAACCCGGCCAGACGGCGGACCCGGTCCCTATGTTTCTCCAGGGCAGGGTTGACGAAGGCGTGGCCCCATTCGTGGAGCGTCAGGTATTCCAGGGTCGACCCGGAGGGAAAGACCGGGTCCCCCTCTCCTTCGGCCGCCGCCCGCACGAACTCGTAGATCCCCGTCCGGTGTCCTCTTTTCACCGTAGCCCCGTAGCCTCCGGCCGGGAACATCGCCGGAGCGAAGACCAGATGGAATTCCTCCCCCACCCGATAGCCGAAGAACTCATGGAGCCAATCCATGACAAGCCCGGGCCGGAAACCGATGACGGCCCGGCCGAGCCAGGCCGCGTAATCCTCCCGGTGCGCGCCAAAGAAGCGGGCAAAGTTCGAACGTTCGGCCAGATCGACCAGGGCGCGCCGGAAGCGTTCCAGGTGGGCCTCCCCCCGGGCCCTTTGGCGCAGGTATCCGCTGTAACCGCCGGGAGGCGCCGCCAGTTCCGGAAGGGGGCCTAAAGAGACGATGAAATTCGGCGGGGCGTCGTAAGTGAACCCCATGTTCGTCAGACGCTGGGCGGCCTTTACGGCCTCATGGCCTTCGAAGGGCGCGAGGAAGGCCTTGAGTTCCCGGAAGTAACGGTTTCCTGTCCCCTGGGGCCCGGCGGTCTTCATCCAGGAGCTCTGGGCGAGGACCCCAGAGAGCAGCTCGACCTCGGGCAGGATCTCCACGTAGACCCCGGGCGGGGTTCCCTCCATCCGCACCGGCGCCCATTCCTCCCCGGCCGCGGCCGGAGTTTCGCGCCACCCCAGACCGAGGCCGACGATGAGGAGGCCTAACGACAAAACTCTGGCGCCGAAGTGCATTCGCAGCACCTCCTTCTTGGAAGCCCTCCCGGAGGCCTCTGTGGCCACGGGTATGCGGCAGCACCCGCCGGGGAGCGTCCGGCCGCTCGGGCGCGGGCCCCCTTTTTCCGTTTCGTTTCCGGCCGGGAGGCGGCTCGGCCTTGGCGCGCACCCGGCATCGCCTTCATATCGCCGATCTTAACATATTTTGGCGCATGAAGTCCATACTTCCTTTTCGCGTGGACCGAAGCCACGTGACACAGGGGTGGAAGTGCGTTATAATGTTTTTGCCGGTTCGAAATCGATCTTATCCTTGAACGGAGTGAATGAATGCAGGGAACCCATCCTCTCCTGGAGGAACGCGCGGAGCAGATCCGTTATCGCGATTTCATCCTCGACGATTTTCAGGTCGAGGCCATCGGTCATATCAACGAGGGTAAATCGGTCTTGGTCTCGGCACCCACCGGCGTCGGCAAAACTCTTATCGCCGACTACCTCATCGACCGGGCCATCCTCCGTGGCGACCGCATTATCTACACCGCGCCCATCAAGGCCCTTTCCAACCAGAAGTTCAAAGAGTTCAAGGCCCTTTACGGCCCCGAACGGGTGGGGATCATCACCGGGGATGTGGTCATCAATCCCTTGGCGGATGTGGCCATCATGACCACGGAGATCTTCCGGAACATCCTCCACCAGGACCCCGGCCGCCTCACCGGCATCAGCCACGTCATCTTCGATGAGATCCATTACCTCTCCGATGAAGACCGGGGCACGGTCTGGGAAGAGTCCATCATCTTCATGCCCGCCGAGATGCGGCTTTTGGGGCTTTCGGCCACCATCCCCAATGCCGAGGAGCTGGCGGCCTGGATCGCCGAGATCAAGGGCCATGAGGTGGCGGTGGTCAAAAAGCGGGAACGGGCCGTCCCGCTTCACCACCATCTTTACGAGCGCCATCTGGGACCGACGAACATGGCGGAGGTCAAGAAGTACCTGGACCGGGCGACCGAAGACCCGGCCGTGGCCGCGGCCGTCCGTCAGAGCACCCGTCACGTGGATCTGATCAAATACGTGGCCAAGAACAGGGGTTTACCCTGCCTCTACTTCGTCTTCAGTCGCCGCCTCTGCGAGGAGATGGCCTACGAGCTGGCCGGGTTGCGGAGTTTCCTCAACCCGGAGGAGACGATCCTGGTGGAGGCCCTGGTGGAAAAGTACTATGCCGAGTACGGCTTAAACGAGTTGAAGCATCTGGTCGAGGTCAAGGGAGTTCTGGCCCGGGGGATCGCCTTCCATCATGCCGGGTTATTGCCGGCCTTAAAGGAGATCGTGGAAACCCTTTTTGGCCTGGGATTGATCAAGGTCATGTACGCCACCGAGACTTTCGCCGTAGGCATCAACTACCCGGTCAAGACGGTCTGTTTCGATTCACCGACCAAATTCGACGGCTTTACCTTCCGGCCCATGACTACCCTGGAATACTTTCAGATGGCCGGTCGGGCCGGCCGAAGGGGGATCGATCCCCGGGGTACGGTCTATCTCCTGGTGGATTTCCCGCGTTTCCGCGCCGCGGAGTACCCGAGCACGCGCGAAGAAGACATCTTGCCCCTTGAGAGCCGCTTCGAACTTTCCTTCAACACGGTCTTGAACCTCAAACGGCGGTATAAGACCGAGGAGATCCACCTCATCCTCGATCGGAACTTCGCCACCTTCCAGGCCAAGAACGAGCGGGCCAGGCGCGAAGAGGAGCTCCGGGCCGCCCGGGCCGAGGCGGCCGAGCTTCGCGCGCGGCTCTGTCCGGACAACGCCGCCCCCCTCTGCCCGCATAATTACCGGCGGCGGAAGACCAGGCTGCAGAAGCGGCA
>JAAYXC010000110.1 GCA_012516115.1 Bacillota bacterium
AAAATCCTCAAAAATCTTAACAGTTCTAGGATCTCTTCGAGCAGGAACTTGAATCTTTTTAGGGATACGTCGTCTTCCTTCTTGAGTATACAAGGGTATAACATCCAAAACATCACCGTCTGGAGAAAGATTCAGCGCAAATGATACATCTTCTTCTTTAAATCCCCAAGTTGGTAAATCTGATTCGATGATTCGATAATAATTATAAAGACTATTGATGATCATCCCCTTCCCCCCTCCTCGAACCGGGGGACCTCGATGATCCCGTCCCTCATTATGGCGCGGAAGAAACGCGGGGTCATGTTCTCGGCGAAATCGATGTCGTGTAACATCCAGCCGAGATCCCGCTCCTCACCCCGGTAATACGAAGGCGGTATTTCGCCCTCCACCAACTCGAAGAAGGCGGGGAATTCCCGGCAGCCCAGGTAAGGCCGGTGGAAGCACTGGCCTTGGCGGGCACGGCGGAGGAACATGTTGTAATGCTTCTCCGGCGTATCCTCGGGCCCCGCGGCGTCGGTGAGTTCGAAATGCGCCTCGATGACGTAGGCCACATTGCGCAGGGCCATCGTGGCCCGCTGTTCGCGGTCTTTCTCGACCCACTGGGCCAGGACCACCGGGGTGCCCCGCATGGCCTGTTCGATGGGCCGGGTGGGGATTTTGCTCGCCACTTCGTTCCGCAGGATGTTGTCGAAGCTGATGGGATTAAGTACGTGGATCCGGTCGATGACCCATCTGATGGCCGGTTTCCAGTGGATGGCCTCGAGGATCCCCCGCGCCGCCGAGGGCGTTATTACATCGTAACTGACCCGTTCCGCCTTCATCTCCGGCCGGGTGAAACAGGCGTAATCACCCCAGACCTTGAGGCGGACACCGTAACCCATGTTCTTCCCCCTTTCATCCCGATTTCCGGCCGAAACTACAAAATCAATACCTCCCTGTCCCCACCTCCTTCCAAGTCGACCACCAACCCCGTCCGGTCGTCATAGCGCGAGTAATCGGCAAGGACGAGGTATTGTTCGGCCACCAGGCGGAGCGCGCCGTCTTTTTGCAGCTTCTCGATCTCCTGCGGGTAAAGCTGGACCGTATAGGGTTGCAGTTGGCGGAAATACCGGCCCGGGAAGGGGCTTTTCTCCACCTCGGCCAATAATGCTTCGCATCGCTTGTCGTAAGGGACCACCACCGGGTACATGACCGTATCGATGATCCGGAACTCCCCGGCGATCTCCCGGAAGGGGAAGGCGAGGTTCTCCGTCTCGGCCGCGAGCCTTTTCAGGATCCCGTACCTGTCGAGCCCCTCTCCCTCCAGGGCGAAGAGTCTGGTGAAATAGTCCTCGACCGCCGCGGGCGATAACAGGTCGGCGTGGTTTCGCCTTACCATCTCCGCCACCGCCGCCGTCCGGTCGAGCCACCCCCCGGCCCGGCCGTGCTTCTCCGGTTGAAAGATGTAGACCTCGCCCCGGTCCAGCCGACCCTCCCGGTTGCACCTCCCCGCGGCCTGGGCGATGGAGTCGACTCCGGCCGCGGCCCTGTAGACCACGGGGAAGTCCACGTCCACCCCGGCCTCGACGAGTTGGGTGGAGATTACCAGGCATTGTTGCTTCTTCGCCAATCTCTCCCGAATAACCTGCAATATTTGGGAACGGTGCGCCGGGCACATCAGGGCGCTTAAATGATAGCCCCCTTCTTCCTTCGGCAGAAGTTCGAACAACCGCCGGGCATGCCGCCGGGTATTGACGATGCAGAGGGCCTGTGGCCGGGTGGAGAGTTCATCGATGATGGAATCATCGTCCACCTCCCCGAGGTGATGCGTAACCACGCGCCGGAAACTCTCGTAAAGACCTTGCGGATCGGGGGCGATCTCGGCCGGACGGAAGTCTTCCGGTAAAAGGTCGTTTAAAGCCGGTTGGGTGGCCGTGCACAGGACCACCGTGCACCGGTAATGCCTTACCAGTTCCACCAAGGCGGCAAGACAAGGTTTCAGGTACGGGGCCGGCAGCATCTGCGCTTCGTCGAGGATGATCACGCTGTTGGCGATGTTATGGAGCTTCCGGCAGCGGGAACTTCTCGCGGCAAAAAGCGACTCGAAGAACTGGACGTTGGTCGTGACCACCAACGGCATGTCCCAGTTTTCTTCCGCCAAACGTAGGCTGTTCATCTCGTCATCGTCATCGATTTCCGGGTGTTGCACGTTGCTATGGTGTTCCAGAACGCATTCTTCACCCAATACCTCCCGGAAGACCCGCGCGTTCTGCTCGATGATACTGGTAAAAGGAATGACGTAGATAACGCGGCGCAATCCGTGCTCGACGGCGTGCCGTAAGGCAAAACTCAAAGACGACAGGGTCTTCCCGCCACCGGTGGGGACGGTAAGGGTATAAAACCCGGGGGGAGATGCGGCCTTTTTCCGGCATGCGGCCAAAATCTCCGCCCTTTTGGCATTTATGTACGTTCTTTCGGCCGTGGCGCATTTACGGTCCAAATATTCGTCGAGCCTCCGGGATAACGCGGGTATCTCCCAACTTTTTTCCCTGGTCTTGCTCTTTTTTTCATCCATGAACCGCTCCGTATCCAAAAAATCCGCATCCGCCAGGCAGGAATAGAGCATACGGATAAAAAACTGCAGACTAAACCCGATCTCTTCCCGGCGAAGTTTTTCCAGCGGAAAAGGCAGCCTTAGGCGTTCCCGGGGTGGGAAGAAAAGGTCATCCTCTTTATAGGCTTCATAGGGTTCAACGAGCGGAGAGGCGAGCCTCGCCGCCAAAGAGGCCGCATCGCCCGCGCTCCCCCAGTCGGGCAGGCCGGCATGATGTCCGGCCACCACATACGCCAGAATCCGCCCTACCGCGCCTCCGTAGATCCTCTCCGCCTCCCTGGCCCCGGCGGTGGAATGGTCTACCCGGAAACCGGCGCCGCGCAACCTCTCTTGAAAGGCCGCCGCGTATTTCCCCAGGTCGTGCAGGATCCCCGCCGCCAGGCCGAAGGCCTCGGCCCCGAAGGCCGCGGCGAATTCTCCGGCCAGCGCGGCCGTGTTGGTCAGATGTTCCCGTAGCGTCTGCCAGGTATCTTCGGGTTGTCCCGGTCTGGAATGGGCGTACATAAAGAAAGGCCTCCCCTCCGATCAATTCTCCCCCTGTGGTGAAGAGAGCAAGTTCGGG